>DATBNI010000284.1:0-5931 GCA_036554425.1 Psychromonas sp. | reverse complement strand
TATCAAATTGAAAAGATTATTAAGAATCAAAAAGTATTACAAAATATCACAGTCTACGCACCGCAAAAAGGCACCATTTCAAAGCTTAAATTAAATGAAGGGGCATTTATTTCGCCTTCTACCGTGGTGATCACCGCGGTTAATTTAGATACGGTTTGGGTGGACGTGGAAGTGTTTGCCGCACAAGTATCATTAGTTAAGCTCGGCGACTCAGCCTCTATGACCTTAGATTATTTTCCGGGACAGAAATGGGACGGGCAGGTTGATTTTATCTACCCTGAAATGAACGCCAGTAATCGTACCCTGCGGGTTCGTCTGCAATTTGATAATCCAAGCGCGTTATTAAAACCTAATATGTTCGCCAGTGTCACCTTGATCCCGAAAATGAAGAAAAAAACACTGCAGATTCCTCGGGAAGCGGTGATTTATGCCGGGGAAATGAATCGCGTAGTATTAGCCTTGGGTGAGGGTAAGTTTAAATCTGTGCTGGTTAATTTAGGGCTGGAAAACAAAAATGCGGTGGAAGTTTTGTCGGGTTTAAGTGAAGGGCAGAAAATTGTCACCTCCGCGCAATTTTTATTAGATTCAGAGTCCAGCATCAGTGCCGATTTTGGGCGTATGCAGGAAATTGAACAACAGAAAAAAATGGAGTCTCAGCCTGCACCGGAATCAGATTCAAGCGGTAAAGATGATGATCTGGATTGGCTGGATTTAGGCGAGCAGTCTGATTTAGGCTTGCCAGAAAAAACAGCTTCAGGTCCGGCGGCTCGGAAGGTGACATTATGATTGCGAAAATTATAAATTGGTCAATTAAAAACCGTATTATGGTTTTATTGTTAACCGTGGCGATTGTCGCCTACGGGGTGTTTGCACTTCAGAAAACACCGATTGACGCCATCCCGGATCTCAGTGATGTGCAGGTTATTATTAAAACCAGCTATCCAGGACAAGCGCCGCAGGTGGTTGAAGATCAGGTCACTTATCCCTTAACCACTGCTATGTTATCTGTGCCGGGCGCAAAAACAGTGCGCGGCTATTCGTTTTTTGGCGACTCCTACGTGTATATCATCTTTGATGATAATACCGACATGTATTGGGCGCGCTCACGTGTTTTAGAATATTTATCGCAAGTTGCGCCAGATTTACCGGAGGCCGCTCGCTCGGCGTTAGGGCCCGACGCAACGGGCGTGGGCTGGGTCTTTAGTTACGCGCTGGTGGATAAAAGCGGGAAACACGATTTAAGTGAGCTGCGCAGTTTACAGGACTGGTTCTTAAAGTTTGAACTGCAAACCGTTCCGGGCGTCTCTGAAGTGGCGACCGTCGGTGGTATGGTCAAGCAGTATCAAGTGCGTGTTGATCCTAACAAATTACGTGCTTATAACCTGCCGCTTAACAAAATCACTAATGCCATTCAACAAGCCAACCAGGAAAGCGGTGCCAGTGTGATTGAGATGGGGGAAGCTGAGTATATGGTGCGCACTTCCGGTTATATTTCATCCATTGCGGATCTTAAAGCTATTCCGTTACAAGTAAATGCGCAAGGTACACCGCTTTTATTGGGTGATGTGGCGACCATCAATCTTGGCCCGCAAATGCGCCGTGGTATTACCGAACTGAACGGCGAAGGTGAAGTGGTCAGTGGCGTGATTGTGATGCGCTTTGGCGAGAATGCACAAGGGGTGATTGCGGCGGTTAAAGACAAACTCAAAGCGCTGCAAAAAAGTTTACCCGACGGGGTGGAAATTATTCCGACCTATGATCGCTCGAGATTAATCAATAGTGCAGTAAAGAACCTTTATTATAAACTGCTCGAAGAATTTATTGTGGTGATCCTGGTCTGTGCCGCTTTCCTGTTTCACTTTCGTTCATCCTTAGTGGTGCTGTTAAGCCTGCCTGTGGGTATCTTTGTCGCCTTTATTATTATGTCCTGGCAGGGTATCAATGCCAATATCATGTCATTAGGGGGAATAGCGATTGCCATTGGCGCAATGGTGGATGGCGCCATTGTGATGATCGAAAACGTTCACAAACACATGGAAAAAACCGAGCTGACGGATGAAAATCGCTGGCAGGTGATAAGCAAAGCGACACTTGAGGTTGGCCCTGCGCTGTTTTTCTCATTGCTGATTATTACTTTCAGTTTCTTACCCGTTTTTGCCCTAGAGGGACAGTCGGGCAAGATGTTTTCACCACTGGCATTCACCAAAACCTATGCGATGGCGGCCTCTGCTGGTCTGGCAATCACGTTAATTCCGGTATTAATGGGCTATTTCATCCGCGGTAAGGTATTACCTGAACATAAAAACCCCTTAAACCGTTTTCTGGTGGCTTTATATAAACCTGTGCTGGCCTTTAGTTTACGATTTCCGCTATTAGCAATCAGTTTTGCATTTTTGGTGTTATTGGTTGGCTTCTATCCGGTGAGTAAAATTGGTAGCGAGTTTATTCCACCCCTTGATGAAGGCGATTTAATGTATATGCCCACCACTTATCCGGGCATTTCTATCGGTAAAGCGCGCGAGTTATTACAGCAAACCAATAAACTGATTAAAACCTTGCCGGAAGTGAAAACCGTGTGGGGGAAAATAGGACGTGCGGAAACCGCGACGGATCCGGCGCCCTTAACCATGATTGAAACCACTATCCAATTTATACCTAAAGATCAATGGCGCGCGGGTATGACCAAAAAAATGTTAACCAAGGAGTTGGATAATTTAATTCAATTTCCGGGGGTCACTAATGCTTGGGTAATGCCGATCAAAACGCGTATTGATATGTTGGCAACGGGCATTAAAACGCCTATAGGTATAAAAATAGCAGGTGCGGATTTAGGTGAGATTGAAAAAATTGGCAAGCAGATTGAGACTATCTTAAAAGATGTCGAAGGCACTGCATCTGTATACGCGGAGCGGGTAACTGGAGGTCGTTATGTCAAAGTCGATATCGACCGTCAAAAGGCCGGACGTTACGGGCTTAATATTGCTG
This sequence comes from Psychromonas sp., assembly GCA_036554425.1. GTDB lineage: Bacteria > Pseudomonadota > Gammaproteobacteria > Enterobacterales > Psychromonadaceae > Psychromonas. The sequence goes on along the minus strand of DATBNI010000284.1, from coordinate 2,946 downwards.
AAATCCAGCAGCTGGTTGCCGTGGCGATTGGCGGTAAAAATATCACCGAAACCATCGAAGGGTTAGAGCGTTATCCGGTCAACTTACGTTATCCGAATGATTACCGCGATTCGCTAACGGCCCTTAAAAGCCTGCCTATTGTGACCCCGAGTAAAATGAATATCAGCTTAAGCGACGTGGCTAATGTTTATATAGAAGCGGGTGCGCCTATGATAAAAACAGAAAACGCGCGTCTTAATGGCTGGATTTTTGTGGATATCGAAAATCGCGATTTGGGCTCATATGTTAAAGATGCACAGCGGATTGTGAATGAGCAATTAACCTTACCGGGAGGATATTCACTGGTCTGGTCAGGTCAATATGAATATATGGAAAAAGCCAATGCTCGTTTGGCAAAAGTGATCCCGGTGACCCTGATTATTATCATTATCCTGCTGTATATGGCCTTCCGCCGAGTCGGGGAAGTCTTGCTGATTTTATCCACACTGCCATTTGCATTAATGGGGGGGATTTGGTTGATGTTCTTCCTGGGTTTTAACTTTTCAGTTGCAGTCGGGGTGGGTTTTATCGCACTGGCTGGGGTGTCGATAGAAATTGGCGTGATTATGCTTTTATATTTAAACCAGTCATTAGAAGCGAAAAAAATTCAACGTCTTGATCTGTTTAATGTCAATGATTTGAAAGAAGCCGTCATGGAAGGTGCCGGGTTACGAGTCCGACCTGTGATGATGACGGTGGCCGTTGTGGTGATGGGCTTAGTCCCTATTATGTATGGTGATGGTACGGGATCCTCGGTCATGCAGCGCATCGCGACACCTATGATAGGCGGTATGGTCAGTGCTATCATTTTGACCCTGCTTATATTACCTGCGGTGTACTTCCAATGGAAAAAAATCAGCCTGCGCAAGCAATTTAATATGGACTAAGCAATACCTTAATCGCGTCCTTTTAAGATGTTAAGGGCGCTTTATTTAAGACAATAAGTTACATCAATAAGTATTTAATGAAACACAAAAAGGAAACAAAAATGAACATTAAAAAAAGCAAAATAGGATTAGCGCTAAGTGGTTTATTATTTTTATCTGTGCCGCTTTCAAGCGTATTTGCTGATCAAAAGCACAATGAAATTAAACAGACGCAGATGGGGGGCACTATGCAGTATATTAAAAGTGAACTGCGCGGTTATGTACAAGGGGTTAGAAGTGATGATGCGCAGAAGATGCAGCAGCACCTTAATGAGCTATTAACCTTAAGTGCGATGACGGCTAATCAAGCACCAGTGAAAATGAAGAACATGCCGGCAACCATGAACCATGAGCAGATGGGGATGTCAGAAATGGAGCATGCAAATATGGACAGCAAGGAGATAGCGGCAATAGAACATCCTAATATGGACCATGGTGATATGAAAATGGACAGTGCTGATCATGATATGTCGACTATGCCAGGCATGGAAGGTATGAGTGCTGCGCAACATCAGCATCTGATGTATATGCAGGGTATTACTGGGCTTAATGAGCTGTTTAAGCAGTTAGATAAAACCCAGGATAAAACTGAAATTAAGTTGATTTTGGGTAAAATCAAAGAGCAGATTAAAAAGAATCAGCAATTATTCAGTTAAGATTTAATTAAACCTTATTTAGCCGCCTTTGCTAGCTCTCAAGCAAAGGCTTAAGTGAATGAGATATCAAAGCAGCTATGCAAGACAACCAAATTCCTAAAGGCTCCTGCATTCAGAGCCTGGTTTTAACTAAAAAATAAATGAGGTGAAAATGAAATTTTTTAAAATTGCAGCAATATTAACTTTGGCTTTATTAAGTAATTTAGCGAATGCTCATTCGGGGTTGAAAAATTCAACGCCAGAAAATGACGCTATGTTAAATCAGCCTCCTGAAGACTTGATGCTTGAATTCTCTATGGAAGTAAAATTGGTCAAAGTGCAATTAATGGATCAATCTGGAGAACCTATTAAACTTATGAATAAACCAAGTAAAAACTTTGAAACTACCTTTAGTCTCGCATTGCCTGTGCTTGATACGGGCAGTTATAAAGTTGAGTGGATAGCAATGGGAAAAGATGCTCATAAAATGAAAGGAGACTTTTCATTTATGCTGCATGCCCCTGAGATGGAAAAAATGCCTGGCAGTTCAGGCGGCCATGATTAGTTGAGGTCTTTATGATGGAAATGACTCTTTGGGACTATGCTAATATAGTCTCCAAGTTATTGATCTATTTGGGAGTCGCCGCCGCGATTGGAGGCCCCTTTATAGCGGCTTTAATAAGTCCCTTAGTTAATAAAAAGTCGATTATTAATTATATTGTGATCAATAGTGTTGTCGGTTTTATCGCGGTCATTATCAACTTTTTCATTCGAGTGGGTGCTTTTTCTGAAACTGGATTATCGGGTATGTTTGATACTGATATGATGGGTTTTCTTTGGCAAAGTGCCGTGGGTGATTCGGTATTATGGCGTTTGCTCGCATTTTCTGTTTTAGGTTTTGCCTTGTTTTTTGGCAATCTTAATGCACGCCATGAAAAGTTTGGTTTAAAACATGCAATATTTATATTCTTGTATCTAGCGGCGACCTTTAGCTTTGCCTATTCATTTACCTTTACTGGCCATAGTGTCGATATTGGCGGGGTGGCAAGGTGGTTGGTAGGTTTTCATGTTGTGACTATGGCTTGGTGGATAGGTGCGCTGTATCCCCTATGGATTAGTTGTAAATTATTGCAACCCCCTGCGCTGTATAAGTTGATGAGCTTGTTTGGTCAAATTGCGATGTTTATGGTCGGCTTATTAATAGCTTGTGGCATAGCTTTGTTATTTTTCTTTTTCTCAAATCCGCTCGCGTTATTTACCACGCAATATGGCCAAGCCATACTGCTAAAACTCATCTTTGTCGTTAGCCTTTTATTTATTGCCGCTTACCATAAATATCATCTTGA
>DATBNI010000039.1:0-3804 GCA_036554425.1 Psychromonas sp. | reverse complement strand
CTATTGAATTAACACTGATTTATTTTACCATCCCATCTCCTTTATGGATTAATTGGCAGTTCGCCACAACTCCCTTTGCTTGAACACTTCCTTGTTTTAGTTCGTGCTGCCGTTGATGATAAGGCGCGTGCCGATGCGCATTAAATACAGCTGCATTTCTCCCTGACATCGCGGACAGCAAACTGTTTTTTTGTTTTTATTAGTGATGGGCGACAACGTCACCTTCAATATCAACTGTAAACGTTGCAGTGCAGCTTTGGCATTGCCATGCATAAATCCATAGTTACGTGCGCGTCGAAATCCTTTCGGCAGCACATGCTGTAAAACCCGCCATAAAAAATTGACAGCGGGTTCGGTAATGGTCTTGAACTGCTTACTTTTACTTTCTTTATAACGGAATGTTACCTGCCCGTTATCAAGGCGTAATATATTTTGCTCACCAAATAAGAAGACACCCATTATAAATAATCTATTTTTTGAACTGCTCTAAACGCTAAGGTATTTCATTTTTAGTCCGGGCTGTGGGTTAGGCCATAGCCTCGAAAAAGCCAAGTCAGTTTAATTGATACGCCTTATTATATGAATAACATCCTTGTTATTCACTTCTTCGAAGCCAGCTGAAGCTGTTCAAATTTATTCCCTAAAAATTTGTCATTGTGTTTCCCGCTGCGTTCGTCGCTCAATTCTGTGCGGTATGGATAAGTATTAAGGCCATCCTTCGAATGTTCAAAAATTGCTCCTGCATTTTTGTGTGGCTATGCGGTGATGAGCAATCAGCTAAATGGAGGAGCATTTTACAACAGCTTTTGCTGGATCGAAGGGCGTAAAGCATGGGAGCCTAAAGTATACGCATGTGGTGTTGCATGTAGTGGGATACCGATGAGGTATTAAGGCACTATCATAAACTGCACCAGGGCACACTGCTAACCCATCAATATTTGTGTTTAAAGTTGAGCATGACTTCAGTAAATCTTAAGTTAATAATGCTAAGCTAGCGCTTAAATTCCTTTCACATTAACAATATTCAATATCAGGATAAAATGATGTCTTTTGTATTAAAGAAACGTTTAGGCGTTTTATTCCCAATTCTAGCTGTATTTATGCTCTGTCTGATTATTTTAACTTTTTCAAGACTGGGCTTGGCGTTATGGCAAAGTGAGCGTGTTACTGATGTTGCCGGATGGGGGACTATCTTGTTAAGTGGATTGCGTATTGATATTTCGAGTCTGTGTTATTTATTAGTTTTACCCGCTTTATTAGCTTCTCTTTTCTTAAGTAATAACAGTATAGGTCGTATTTGCTCATTGTTTTTACGTCTATGGATTGTCGCTGCTGTATGGCTAGTTGTTTATATGGAAATGGTGACCCCTTCTTTTATTCTGGAGTTCGATGTGCGTCCAAATAGGTTGTTTATCGAATACCTTATCTATCCGAAAGAAGTCTTTGCCATGTTATGGAGCGGTTATAAAACGGAATTATTTATCAGTGTGATGGTCTCTTTTCTGACGCTTTATGGTAGTTGGAAGTTTAGCCGAACTATTGTATCCGGATTAACCTTCCCGCATTGGTACTGGCGACCTGTGATTGGCCTGTTGGTTGTTGCGCTTTGTTTTATCGGGGCAAGATCGTCTTTAGATCATCGTCCCTTAAATCCTGCCATGGTTGCTTTTTCCAGCGATCCATTAATGAATGATCTGACCCTCAACTCCTCTTATTCACTTATATTTGCAGTCAAACAGATGAGCGCGGAGGATGATGCTTTTAAATATTACGGAAAAATGGGTAAAGAGAAAATCATTAACCTGGTGAGAGAGTCAATGTCTGTCGGTGATCAGCAATTTACCTCAGATTTAATGCCAACTCTGCTGGACCGGAGCCCTTCCTATCAAGGTAAACCCAAGAATTTGGTTATCTTATTACAGGAAAGTTTAGGTGCGCGTTATGTTGGCGGGTTAGGTGGTTTACCACTGACACCTAATCTTGATGCCTTGATCCAAGAGGGCTGGAATTTTAACCGTATGTATGCAACAGGAACACGCTCAGTACGTGGTATTGAAGCAGTAACGACGGGGTTTTCTCCGACTCCTGCACGTTCAGTTGTGAAGCTGGGCAAGAGTCAAACCAACTTCTTCAGCATTGCCGCTTTATTAAAAAATAAGGGCTACCATACCCAATTTATTTATGGTGGAGAAAGTCATTTTGACAATATGAAGAGCTTCTTTTTGGGCAATGGTTTTGTTGATATGCAGGATTTCCCTACCTTCGAAAACCCCGATTTTGTTGGTTCATGGGGAGCCTCTGACGGCGATTTATATAATAAAGCCCATCAACAATTCACCCGGCTTAATAAATCCAACAAACCTTTTTTCAGCTTAGTCTTTACCTCTTCTAACCACAGCCCGTTTGATTATCCTGACGGTCTGATCAGCCCTTATAATTCCCCCAAACAAACGCGTGAAAACGCGGCTAAATACTCTGACTTTGCTTTGGGCAAGTTTATCAAAAATGCCAAAGCCTCGGATTATTGGAAGGACACTATCTTTATTGTTGTAGCCGATCATGATTCACGCGCTTACGGTAATCAGTTAGTGCCTATTGATCACTTTAGAATACCGGCCGTTATTTTTGGGGCGGGGGTCAAACACCGTCAGGATGACCGTCTAACCAGTCAGATAGATTTACCTCCAACATTGCTTTCACTGATCGGTATTAATAATTACAGTCCTATGATTGGCCACGATATGACACAAAAAATCGAAGCTTCCAAACTAAGGGCGATGATGCAATTTTACAAAAACTACGCCTGGATGGATAACAATAATGAAGTTGTCATTCTGCAGCCCGACAAGCAACCGGTTGGTTTCCATTATGATCAGATAAGCACTGAACTAAGCCCTAAAACGTTGCCGTCACTTATGATAGATAAGGCAAAAGCGAATGCGCTGTGGGGAAGTCTGGCTTATAAAAATAATTATTATCAGTCAGATTATTTACAGCAGAGTAAGGCTGCATTTTATTCGACCAGCAATAATTAAGCCAAGAGCAGTCGCCATACAAAACAAGATCAATTCAGATGGCTGAGGGATAAAAGGTAAAACCGCCGCTATTTGATCAGCTTCCCAAAGATGCATTATTATGATCGCTAAATAATTAACATGGGTGTCTTGATAAACTATAAAAATAGAGGGAAATACATAGCTGAGTTGATTTTAACTCGTTTAATTTTTTGTTTTTTACTGAAAATGGGTCATAAATTCAGATGCTGGAGCCGATTTAGCAAATATAATCTGGTTCCGCCCATTTTCTTTTGCCTGATAAAGCGCATCATCAATACGTTTTAAAAGCTTATCGGTGCTTTCTCCCTGTGCAATTTCTCCCACACCAAAACTTGCGGTAACAGCAGCGCCAGTTGAATTTTTCATTCCCATAAAACTCAGACGCAACTTTTCAGCAAGCTGAAAAGCATTTTCCAGCGATGTATTCGGGCAAATGATCATAAACTCTTCTCCGCCCCAGCGCCCCGCATAATCAACACTACGGATCTTACTTTTAATTATATTTGCGATTTCACATAGCACTTCATCACCGGTTTGGTGACCAAAGAGATCATTAATATTTTTAAAATAATCTATATCCAGCATGATATATGAACTTGTTTTTTGGTAACGTTGAAAAATTTCATATTGCTCTTTTATAACCTCGTTAATACGCCGACGGTTAAACAGCAGTGTAAGTTCATCGGTGGAGGCGCGTTTTTCTAACTCAATTGACTGATTATACTCGAAGGTAAAATCAAGGATCAAA
>DATBNI010000035.1:0-1988 GCA_036554425.1 Psychromonas sp. | reverse complement strand
GATAGTTGACTGTACTTTCTGCATCTGCAGCGGGATTGTTAAAATAATTGCTTATTATTTTCATCATAATATTTTGCAAATGACTGGTGCTGGCTAAATTTTGGGTAAAAGAAGGGACCAATTCCCCATTATTAAAGTCGCTAAAGGATTTATGCGCACATTGATCGAATTTAACCATATCAACACCCTTTCTCACTGGAATTGAACCTTTTGCAAGATTAAACTCGGCTTGAAATTTTTCGCTTAACAGGATTTCGGCAAAGCTGCCTTGTATTTCTTGCGGCGTTTTTGTAGCGCTTTTTTCGAAAAATACAAAACTGTCGATATTATAACTGAAAAGCCCTTTACTTTCAGGAACATCAATACAGATATAATCCACCATCGCTTTTTTTCCCTGGGCATTCCACATTCCCTTTGCCCAGTCTCCCATAAACTGCATACCGGCCTTGTTATTGCTAATAAGTTGGCTTGCCTGATACCAGTCTTTTCCGCGCATATTAATATCAGTGTATTGATGTAAACGTTTAAATTGATCAAATACATGGATCATTTCCGGGGAAGTTAACACCGCTTTATTATACTCAACAAAGGCTTGTTTATACTTTTTTGCTCCTAACAAAGACAGTGCCATGGATTCAAATAACAGCGCATCCTGCCAAGCGGTGCCACCATGCGCGATGGCGATATAACCCGCAGCCTGTATTTTATCTGCAGTGGCGAAAAAATCATCCCATGTTGTCGGCGGCGGGAGACTGAGCTCATCAAAAATGGCTTTATTAAGCCACAACCAATTAACGCGATGAATATTAATAGGAACAGCCATATATTTACCGTCAAAGGTCACCGTCTCGCGGACGATTTGTGGAAGAATTTTCTGCCATGAGCTGGTATCGGTAATATTCCCAATTTCCTCAAGCATGCCTACTTTTGCCCACTCGCCAATGTCAGGACCTTTGATATGCGCGACATCAGGTGGATTCCCGGACAGTGCCCGCATCTGCAATACCCGGACAGCACTTTCCCCCCCTTCACCAACAATAGCAAAGTTATTCCATTTTATATTTTTCTCCAGCAAGGCGTCTTCAAGTATGGCTTGTGCTTCTGCTTCTCCTTTAGCTGTCCACCAGTGAAGCACCTCTACCTCTGCCGCATTAATATTAATAACAGGCAACAGAGCCAGTAGTAAAATTAAATAATTCATTACTGCATTCCGCTTGTTCATAAATTAGACTTGTAAATTCTTGGTAAGGTGATGATCACCTCCAAACCACCCCGATCCCGATTAATAAGATGTAACTGACCGTTATGTGCATGAATAATATTACGAGAAATGCCGAGTCCAAGGCCATAACCTTGCTGGTCATCATGTAAACGGCGATACGGCGTAAATATACTCTCAAGTTCTTTAACCGGAATACCCGGACCATTATCTTGAATTAAAAACTGCAAACTTTGATCACTGTCCTTAAGATAAACCTTGACTGAATGACCATACTTAACACCGTTATCTATTAAGTTAGAAAGACAGCGTTTTAACGCCAGAGGCTTACCGCGGTAAAGGGCAATTTCCCCTGAAATAATCTCTATTTTATCCGGTTGCGGACTGCTGATTTGCTCTAATAATTTCAGTATATCCACTGACTGGATATTTTCGTGAATATCGGTATCTTTGACCGTTTGTAATGCTCCCTTAACCAACATTTCTAAATCGTCCAAATCATGATTGAAGGCGACTATCTGTTTTTCATTATCCAGTAATTCAACCCGTAACCGTAACCGGGTAATAGGGGTTTTTAAATCATGAGAGATAGAGCGAAATAATACTTCTCTGTCTTGAATATAACGTTGTAATTTTTGCTGCATGCGATTAAAGGCGCGTGTCGCAGTCACTATTTCAGATGCCCCCTCTTCCTTAATGGGTTGCTGATATAAATCAATACTCATTTCAGAAACCGCCAAGGCTAACTGTTTTAGGGGCTTGGTTTGCC
>DATBNI010000016.1:0-12302 GCA_036554425.1 Psychromonas sp. | reverse complement strand
GCTAACTCTTTATAATGTGAAATATTAAATGTGAGCGTTTCAACTTAGAATAAAAAACCGCGTTTATCGCGGTTTTTTTGTTTTAAGTGTTTATTAGGTCAATCAACAAACTTCTTTGCAAAGGGCAAATCATAATGCCTGCGACACAAAATATTAAACCTTTCCCTTAGATCCCGGTCACAAATTCATAGAAATTAAAGTGCAAATTATCTTATTCTGTTCTAAATTAAAGCCATCGAAACGTTTGCGCAATCGTTTCGTTTGCTGAAATCACAATATTATTAATATTTGAACATATTAATAATATTAAACGAATAATGAATTATTAAGGCGAACGCCATGAAAAAAACAGCACTGCTTAACGCTGAATTATCTTACCTCGTCGCTTCACTGGGACATTTTGATGAAATAACTATCTGTGATGCGGGACTGCCCATTCCCAGTGATACCCAGCGAATTGACCTTGCCTTAACCCATGGCGTGCCGGCCTTTATTGATACTGTTCGAGTGATATTAAGTGAAATGCAGATTACCGGCGTGCTGTTAGCAAGTGAATTCAAACAAGTCAGCCCTGATTTGCACAGTGCTTTAATTGAACTTGTCGAACAGGAAAAGCTTGATGGCAGCAGGATAGAAGTTGCCTATATCAGTCACGAAGCCTTTAAGCAGAGAACGCATTACAGTAAAGCTGTGGTCCGCACCGGTGAATGTACTGCTTACGCCAATGTTATTTTTCAGTCTGGTGTGGTTTTTTAGTGACAAACAATAATGAAGGAGCTGAGATGGAACAGCCAATTTTAGCGCTAAAAGGCATTCATAAATCATTCCCCGGCGTAAAAGCCCTTGATAATGCGTGTTTAAATGTTTATCCCGGTAAGGTCATGGCGTTATTGGGAGAAAATGGTGCGGGAAAATCAACGTTAATGAAAGTATTAACCGGTATCTACGCCCTGGATCAAGGTGAAGTGCATTATGAAAACAGGGAGGTCAATTTTGCCGGCCCCCGTGAGTCACAGGAGGCGGGCATTGGTATTATTCATCAGGAATTGAATCTGATCCCGGAATTAACCATTGCCGAAAATATTTTTCTGGGCCGTGAAATAACCAATGCTTTTGGCGGCATTAAGTGGTCCGTTATGTTCGATCAAGCCGATGCTTTGCTGCAGCGTTTAAATGTAAAACATAAATCTTCACAGCTGCTTGGAGAGCTTAGTCTCGGTGAGCAGCAGATGGTTGAAATAGCTAAAGCGCTTTCCTTTAAATCCAAAGTTATCGTTATGGATGAGCCGACAGATGCATTAACCGATACGGAAACGGCATCCTTATTTAAGGTGATTAATGAACTGCGGGACGCGGGTTACGGCATAGTTTATATCTCTCATCGCCTAAAAGAGATATTTGAGATTTGTGATGATATTACCGTGCTGCGAGACGGAAAATTTATTGCCGAGCGAAAAGTCACAGAGATAGATGAGGATACCTTAATTGAGTTAATGGTTGGACGGCGATTAGATGAACAGTATCCCCGTATTGACAGCACACATGGGACAACCTGCCTGGAAGTGAAAAATTTATCGTCCGCTGATATTCATGATGTTAATTTTTCCCTTAATCACGGTGAAATATTGGGTGTTTCAGGTTTGATGGGGGCGGGGCGCACTGAACTGATGAAGGTGATTTATGGCGCATTGAAACGCGATTCCGGTGAACTGTTTTTAGAAGGTCAATCTATTGATCCGCGCAATCCGCAGCAGGGGCTTGCTTATGGCATTGCTTATATCTCTGAAGACCGTAAAGGTGACGGACTGGTCCTGGGATTATCCGTTAAAGAAAATATGTCACTTTGTGCATTAAAACAATTCTCAAAAGGGATACAGCTGGACCACCAGGCTGAAACTATGGCCGTCGAAGACTTCATCGGTTTATTTAATATTAAAACCCCGTCAAGGGATCAAATCATCGGCAATTTATCCGGTGGCAATCAGCAAAAAGTCGCGATCGCCAAAGGATTAATGACCAGACCCAAAGTGCTGATCCTCGATGAACCGACGCGCGGTGTGGATGTCGGCGCTAAAAAAGAGATCTATCAACTTATTAACCAATTTAAAGCGGAAGGCATGAGTATTATTCTCGTCTCTTCTGAAATGCCCGAGGTGCTGGGTATGAGCGATCGTATTATCGTGATGCATCAGGGACGAATCAGCGGCGAATTTAACCGCGCAGAAGCCGATCAGGAAAAACTAATGGCTTGTGCCGTTGGTAAAATCATCAAAGAGGTAGCAGCATGAACAACAAGGTAATCAATACACAACCCAAGAAAAAAGCCACCAAGCTGTTCAATAAAGAATGGCTTATTGAGCAAAAGTCACTGATTGCATTAATCTTACTGATTACTGTTGTGGCATTTATGAATGAATATTTTTTTACCGTTGATAATCTGCTTAATATTCTGCGCCAGACCTCGGTCATCGCCATTATTGCAGCCGGCATGACATTGGTGATATTAACCGCCGGTATCGATTTAAGTGTTGGTTCTATTCTCGCTTTATGCGGCGCCTTTGCCGCCAGTATGATCAGTCTGGAAATACCCATTGCCATTGCCGTCCCGGTTTCATTGTTGGGCGGTGCGCTGCTCGGCTGTGCAACGGGGGGGATAATTGCCAAAGGAAAAGTACAAGCCTTTATAGCCACCCTGGTAACCATGACCTTACTCCGTGGTGTGACTATGGTGTACACAGATGGACGCCCGATTTCGGCCGGGTTTACCGATGTTGCGGATAATTTCGCCTGGTTTGGAACGGGTTATGTGTTTGGTATTCCGGTGCCGGTTTGGATAATGATGGCGGTTTTTGCCGCGATCTGGTATCTGCTCAATCACACCCGTTTCGGCCGTTATGTTTATGCATTAGGCGGTAATGAGTCAGCAACATTATTATCCGGAATAAATGTGGATCGCGTTAAGATCGGCGTTTATGCCATTTGCGGATTATTATCGGCGCTTGCCGGGATCATTATTACCTCGCGTTTATCCTCAGCACAACCCACAGCCGGCATGGGATATGAATTAGATGCTATTGCTGCCGTGGTTGTCGGCGGGACAAGTTTAGCGGGTGGTAAAGGACGGATTACCGGAACCCTGATCGGCGCCTTGATTATTGGTGTTTTAAACAATGCCTTAAACCTGTTGGACGTATCATCCTACTTCCAGATGATTGTTAAAGCGCTGGTCATTCTGCTGGCTGTACTGGTCGATACTAAACATAAATAAGACTTTATTTTACCCCCTCCGCGGACGTTGTAAAACGCCGTAACATCATTAACAAAAGCAAAGGAATATAACATGAAAACATTTACTAAACTGATTTGTGCAGCTGTTATCTCAGCCTCTTTTAGCGCAGGCGCTATGGCTCAAGATACTATCGCTATGGTTGTTTCAACCTTAAATAATCCCTTTTTTGTGAGTATGAAAGAGGGGGCCGAGGATAAGGCCAAGGAATTAGGCTATGAGCTGATTGTGCTTGATTCACAAAATGATCCCAGCAAAGAGTTATCAAATGTTGAAGATCTTGTTGTCCGGGGCGTAAAAGCTATCTTAATCAATCCTACTGATTCCGATGCTGTTACCAATGCGATTCGCATTGCCAATCAAGCTGAAATTCCTGTATTAACACTCGATCGTGGCGCCGCAGGCGGTGATGTTGTTACTCATATCGCATCAGATAATATCGCAGGTGGCGAAATGGCCGGTAAATTTATCAATGATAAAATCGGCAAAAACGCCAAAGTGGTACAGCTGGAAGGTATTGCCGGTACATCTGCTGCTCGTGAGCGTGGTGAAGGCTTTATGAAAGCCGTTAAAATGTATGAGATGAATTTGTTAGCCAGCCAGCCAGCCGATTTTGACCGTACAAAAGGTCTGAATGTAATGGAAAATCTGCTTGCCTCTAAACCTGATACCCAAGCTGTATTTGCTCAAAATGATGAAATGGCATTAGGGGCTCTTCGCGCCGTGCAGGCATCGGGTAAAAACATATTAGTAGTCGGTTTTGATGGAACAGAAGGTGGTATTGCCGCTGTTAATCGCGGTGTGCTTGGTGCAACTATTGCTCAACAACCGAGCATGATTGGTTCGCTCGGTGTTGAATCTGCAGTAAAAGTACTTAAAGGGGAAGCTGTCGAAAAATACATTCCAGTTGATCTAATGATGATTGTTAAATAATTTTCATGCAGCCCGGGCGTTTAATTCTCGGGCTGCATTTTCGCCCTCCTACTTTAAAATAAATTGCTTAAGCTTGTTTAAAACAGCCTTAAACAATGTGTTTTAACCTTTAATTAAAAATGGTCATATTATGAATAAATTAGTCGTTCTGGGCAGCGTTAATGCCGATCATGTTTTACAAGTCCCCTCTTTCCCGCGTGCCGGAGAAACCCTGCACGGCAGCGGCTATGCCGTTATTCCCGGCGGAAAAGGTGCAAATCAGGCCGTGGCGGCTGCACGTTTAGGTGCAGATGTAGCCTTTATTGCATGTGTTGGTGATGATAGTTTCGGGGTTAATATTCGCGAAGCTTTTAAAAGCGACGGAATGAATGTTGATGCGGTGATGATTGAAAAAAACACGCCAACCGGGATCGCCATGATTCAAGTGTCTGCCGCCGGGGAGAACAGTATCTGCATCTCGGGAGAAGCCAATAATCATCTCACTCCCGCGCGTATAAAACCTTTTTCCTATCTTATCAGCGCAGCTGAAATGTTACTGATGCAATTGGAAACGCCCATTGCCACTGTCCAGGCGGCCGCTGAAACGGCAAAACTCGCCGGGACTCTGGTTGTCTTAAACCCGGCACCTGCTCAGCCATTAAGCGATGAGTTATTAAAACTTGTTGATATTATTACGCCCAATGAAACTGAAGCTGAGCAGCTGACCGGCATTCAAGTCAAGGATATGTCCTCTGCACAGCAAGCCGCTGAAAAATTACACAATAAGGGAATAAAAATTGTCATGGTAACCCTTGGTAGTGAAGGGGTATGGCTCAGTCAGTCAGGTCATGGTCAGCAAATAAAAGGTTTTTCCGTAAAGGCCGTGGATACAACGGCAGCAGGAGATACTTTCAACGGGGCATTATTGACCCGCTTGCTGGAAAGGGCAACAATGGAAGAGTCGATTCGTTTTGCCCATGCCGCTGCCGCGATAACAGTGACCGGTAAGGGAGCACAGACATCGATTCCCTATCGCCAGGCTGTAGAGCAGTTTTTAGCGCATGCGGACAATAAATAACAACTTAAGGATTTAAACAAACCAATGGCAACCATAAAAGATGTAGCAAAACATGCTGGCGTGTCTACTTCAACGGTCAGCCATGTTTTAAATAAAACACGTTATGTCAGCGAAGAGATCACCGCACGGGTAAAAAAAGCCGTCGAAGAACTGCAGTATGCTCCGTCGGCCTTAGCAAGAAGCCTTAAGCTTAAACATACGCGCACCTTTGGCATGTTAGTGACCACCTCAACGAATCCCTTTTTTGCGGAAGTGGTAAAGGGGGTTGAGCGGCGCTGTTATGAGCAAGGTTATAATTTACTGCTGTGTAATACGGAGGGCGATTTGGAACGTTTACGTTTTAATATCGACATGCTGCTGCAAAAAAGGGTGGATGGATTATTACTGATGAGCGATGAGATCGTCAGTCAAAATCTGGATATTTTTGCCCGCCATAAAGCCGTACCTACTGTTGTAATGGATTGCGGTAAAACACATTTTCCGGCAGATAAAATACAGGACAACTCCTATCTCGGTGGTTATTTAGCGACGCAGTATCTGATAGAAAAAGGTCACAGACAAATCGGCTGTATTACCGGGCCGCTCAATAAACCCACAGCTGAGAAACGTCTGGCAGGTTATAAACAGGCGCTCCTGGATGCCGGGCTGATAATCAATGAGGATTGGCTGGCGGATGGTGATTTTGAATGTGAGGGGGGGCAGCAAGCCTTTGAAAATATTTTAAGCAGAGGCACACTGCCCAGCGCACTTTTTGTCTGCAACGATATGATGGCGCTGGGAGTTATTAACAGCGCCGGCAAACACGGCATCTCTATTCCTGATGATTTATCGATTATCGGCTATGATGATATAAAAATAGCACGATTTTTTACCCCTTCATTAACCACTATCCATCAACCTAAATTTAATTTAGGCCGTAAAGCCTTTGATACCCTGTTGGATAAAATTCAAAGCAAGAGAGAAAATGATTTAGAGATAAAGTTGGAGCCGACATTAGTTGAGCGGGACAGTGTCAAACCGATGGATTAAATGAACAAAAAAAGCCAGTTACTGGGGTTAGTAACTGGCTTTTTTTGTTAGGCTGTTAGCTTTCTGCTTTTTATTTCAGCTTGCTTATATCTCGCACTGCGCCTTTATCGGCAGAGGTCGCCATTGAAGCATAAACCTTGAGTGCCGTTGAAACGTGGCGTTCACGGTCGACTGGTGTCCAGCCGCGAGCGTCCATTGCGACGCGGCGTTCAGCTAAGACTTCCTCAGATACTTTTAAGTCCATCGCCCGTGTCGGAATGTTGATATCGATAATATCGCCATTTTCAATCAGGCCAATCACACCACCGGCTGCCGCTTCTGGCGAAACGTGACCTATTGACAGGCCGGAAGTACCACCGGAGAAACGTCCATCGGTAATTAAAGCACATTTCTTACCCAGCCCCATAGATTTCAGGTAACTGGTCGGATAAAGCATCTCCTGCATACCCGGGCCGCCTTGCGGGCCTTCATAACGGATAACAACCACATCACCTTCAACGACTTTACCCCCTAAAATAGCGGCTACCGCATCATCCTGACTTTCGTATATTTTAGCCGGACCGGTAAAAGTCAGGTTATCATCATCAACGCCTGCTGTTTTAACCACTGCGCCGTCAACGGCCATATTGCCAAATAAGACGGCAAGGCCGCCTTCGGTGCTAAAAGCATGCTCCAGGGAGCGGATACAACCTGCAGCACGGTCATTATCGACGGTATCCCAGCGACAAGACTGGCTGAAGGCCTGTACAGTACGAATACCGGCCGGGCCCGCACGATAAAAATCAATGATTTTTGGATCGCTGGTCTGCATGATGTCATATTTTGCCAGCTGCTCTTTCATGGTCGGGCTAAGGATAGTGGGAATATCACTGTTTAATAAACCCGCGCGGTCTAATTCGCCTAGAATAGCCATTACACCACCGGCACGATGGACATCTTCCATATGGTATAAAGGGGTAGAAGGTGCAACTTTACAAAGCTGAGGAATACGGCGGGACATTTCATCCATGTCTGCCACTGTGTAGTCCAGTTCAGCTTCCTGGGCGCAGGCTAACAGGTGTAAAATAGTATTGGTTGAGCCGCCCATGGCGATATCCAGTGCCATCGCATTTTCAAAGGCCTCCCGACAGGCAATTGCACGCGGCAATACTGAATAATCATCCTGTTCGTAATGGCGTCTGGTTATCTCAACTATACGTTTACCCGCATCTAAGAAGAGTTGCTCACGGTCGGAATGGGTCGCCAGCATTGAGCCATTACCCGGCAATGAAAGGCCAAGCGCTTCGGTTAAACAGTTCATTGAATTGGCGGTAAACATACCTGAGCAGGAGCCACAAGTCGGGCAGGCACTGCGCTCTACTTTAGCCAGGTCTTCATCGGAAACATTTTTATCCGGTCCCATCACCATAGCATCAACTAAGTCGAGCTTGATAATTTGATCCGAAAGTTTTGTTTTACCCGCTTCCATCGGGCCACCGGAAACAAAAATAACCGGGACATTTAAACGTAACGACGCCATTAACATTCCCGGCGTGATTTTGTCACAGTTGGAGATACAGACAATGGCATCGGCGCAGTGTGCATTGACCATGTACTCGATTGAATCAGCAATCAAATCACGAGAAGGCAGGCTATACAACATACCCGAGTGACCCATAGCAATACCATCATCAATGGCAATAGTATTAAACTCTTTGGCGATACCGCCAGCAGCTTCAACGGCGCCCGCAACAAGTTGTCCCATGTCCTTTAAATGTACATGGCCGGGAACAAATTGTGTAAATGAGTTGGCAATGGCAATGATTGGTTTTCCGAAATCATCATCTTTCACGCCAGTTGCACGCCATAATGCACGAGCACCCGCCATATTACGGCCATGGGTTGATGTTTTTGAACGATACTGTGGCATTTTAATTCCTTTACTGGTTGATAACTGATGGCTCTTTATTACTGCTTAACAGAAGATCCAAGGTGTTTAATCGAGTCTGAAAACCGTCTGTTATGTGAGTTCAGATTAACTGAATTTGACACAAAAGGTAACTTGAATCAAGGGGTTAACAGACCCTAAGCACTTTCTTTTACCGGCTGTGCCTGCCCGAGTACTGCAACTTGCGTAATGCCAAATATTTTTTCAATTTGTTTGCTTAATAAACTCACCGGACGATCACTGCTCAGCGTTACGGTAACATGTAATAATTTACAATTCCCAGTACATTCTGCGTTTATTTTTTGTACAAAAAAACCGCGATGGCGGATCACGCGTAACAGTCGTTCCAATAATTCAGGGCTATTATGACCTTGAATTATCATTAAGTATTTCATTCTAAATTCTCCATCATTTTGTCATTTGCCGCACCCGGCGGCACCAATGGCCAGACATTCTCCGCTTCTGAAATAGACACATGTAACAAATAGGCACCTTCACTGTTAAGCAGTCTGGTTAATGCATCCTGTATTTGCGATTTTGCCACAATGGTTTCGCCGGGAATATCAAAGGCACTTGCCAGGGTCACAAAATCCGGGTTATCGGTTAAAATCGTTTCGCTATAACGGCCAGCAAAAAACAACTGCTGCCATTGACGCACCATGCCTAAGCGTTGATTGTCAATCAGCACTATTTTAATCGGTAGTTTTCCGCGCTTGATGGTGCCAAGTTCCTGCACATTCATCATAAATGACCCATCACCTGAAACCGCAATGACGGTATCATTAACTCTTGCCATTTGTGCGCCAACGGCGGCTGGAATGCCAAAACCCATGGTACCCAAACCTGAACTGGAGATATGATTTTCAGGACGATCTACAAACATGTGTTGTGCAACCCACATCTGATGCTGTCCCACGTCACTGCAGATAACAGTATCTGCCGGCATCATTTGTGCAAGTTTTCTCAGCAGGGCAGGAGCAAAAATGGCTCCTCCGGGATGGTCATAACGATTGGCAAAATCCACTTTCATTTTTGCCACGTGAGTTCGCCAGTTGAGTATGCTGGTGGCAGTTTCTATTGCCGGTAAAATCAATTTCAAATCATCAGTCATGGCCAGCTCAACCACGCGTAACTTATCTATTTCGGCGGCATCTACATCAAGATGGATAACTTTTGCATGGGGAGCAAATTCATCTAATTTTCCGGTCACCCGATCGTCAAATCGTGCCCCAACAGCAATCAGCAGATCGCACTCTTGAATGGCTATATTCGCGGCCTTACTGCCGTGCATTCCTACCATGCCGAGAAAATAATCGGAGTTATAGGCAATACATCCAATGCCTTTTAATGTACAGACACTGGGGATTTTGGATGTTTTAATAAAGCTGCGCAATTCATCGACAGCACCGGCCATACCAACACCGCCTCCGACATAGAGAAGGGGTTTGGCAGCCGATCGAATCATTGATTTTGCTTGTTTCAGCAATGGATTATTCAGGGGGAGTGAGTCGCCAACTGTGTCTGTCAAGTGATGGATAACGGCATCCGCCAGTTGAATATCCTTGGGGATATCGATCAGGACGGGACCGGGTCGGCCCGCCTGCGCAATTTGAAATGCCTGTTCAATAATAGGCCCTAACTGTTCTGCGCTTTGCACCATAAAACTGTGTTTGGTACAGGCTAAGGAAAGCCCCAGCACATCAACTTCCTGGAAAGCATCGGTGCCGATTAAATGGCTTGCCACCTGACCTGTGATAGCGACAATCGGAATTGAATCTAATAATGCATCGGCGAGTCCTGTTATCAGGTTGGTTGCACCAGGGCCTGACGTTGCTATACAGATACCGGTTTTTCCGGTTGCGCGCGCATAACCGATAGCGGCCATCGCAGCACCTTGTTCATGACGGCATAGAAGATGTGCAACACCGCCATCATAGAGTGCGTCATACAAGGGCATAATTGCCCCGCCAGGATAACCAAAAACTTGGGTTACGTTCTGCTGCTTTAATGCCTGGACGACAAAGTGGGCACCATTCATTAGTCTATTCCTGAATTTAGTGGATACTTATCGTTTTTTGTTTTGATAAGAAATAATCAAAACAAGCAATTAGTAAAATATTAGGGTGGGCCTTTATAGCAAATTAAAGTAACTTCCTCAACCATTGTTAACGTCTGGTTAATCCACCGCAAGGTGCAGCAAAGCACTTGCAGATGATAAGTACTTGATTTTTACATGCTGTTAACAAAATAGCCGCTTATTGGGATGGGGGATTTTATGCCAGAAAC
This sequence comes from Psychromonas sp., assembly GCA_036554425.1. GTDB lineage: Bacteria > Pseudomonadota > Gammaproteobacteria > Enterobacterales > Psychromonadaceae > Psychromonas. Next base: position 1,784 of record DATBNI010000016.1, on the reverse strand, counting down.
AAAAACGGCTTCAATTAAGAAGCCGTTTTTATTTAAATGGCAATGGGAAATCTGGCCATTTTTTTATTTGAATTTACAGGTCGTCATTATGTTCAGATAGGTACTTAGCAACACCTTCTGGCGTTGCTTCCATGCCTGCTTTATCTTTAACCCATTGAGCCGGACATACTTCGCCGTGCTCTTCATGGAACTGCAGCGCATCAACCATACGCAACATTTCATCGACGTTACGGCCTAGCGGTAAATCGTTTACTACTTGATGACGAACCACTCCATTTTTGTCGATTAAGAAAGATCCGCGCAGTGCGACACCGGCAGCTTCTAATTCAACATCGTATGCTTTACAAATTTCATGTTTAACATCGGCAACTAGCGGGTATTGAACCTGGCCGATACCACCATCGTTGATTGCCGTGTTGCGCCATGCGTTATGAGTGAATTGTGAATCGATTGAAACACCTATTACTTCAACACCACGTGCTTGGAATTCACCAAAACGTTTGTCGAATGCGATTAACTCAGAAGGACATACAAAAGTAAAATCAAGAGGGTAGAAAAAAATCACCGTTTCTTTACCGGCAGAAAATTCTTTCAGGTTAAAACTATCAACGATTTCGCCATTACCGAGAACAGCTGCTGCTGTAAAATCAGGAGCTTGTTTGCCTACTAATACCATGAGTTATTCCTTTTAAAAATTAAAAAAAGTGCTTTCACACGTTGCTTAACGCAATAGCATGCGTCAAATTATAAAAAGATTCGAATTGTTTTTCTCAATCAGATTAATAGGCATAGGCTATTGAGCTGATTGTTTGTCATAAAAACAATGGCAATATAAAATTTGCCCTGAACTCTGTTAGGAGTTTAGACTAAAATTATAACATTTTTATTGATTTGCGGGTAATATCTTCCGCTCTACCCAAAGGACTTACCTATTACTATTAGACCATGCTCAGTCATAATTATGGGTTTCGGCCAAATTTTGAAAAATCGGGTTTACGCTTTTCATTAAAAGCATTGCGTCCCTCCTGGCCCTCTTCGCTCATATAAAAAAGCATGGTGGCATTACCCGCCAGCTCTTGTAATCCGGCCTGGCCGTCACAATCGGCATTTAATGCGGCTTTTAAACAGCGCAGCGCCATCGGGCTGTTCTGCAGGATTTCTCTGCACCATTTTACGGTTTCTTTTTCTAAATTAACAAGCGGTACAACGGTATTGACCATGCCCATATCCAAGGCTTCCTGTGCATCATACATGCGGCATAAAAACCAAATTTCGCGTGCTTTTTTCTGACCAACGATGCGTGCCATATAACTGGCTCCCCAGCCGCCATCAAAGGAACCCACTTTAGGACCGGTTTGCCCGAATTGTGCGTTGTCAGCCGCGATGGTTAAATCACAGATCATATGTAAGACATGTCCGCCGCCCACCGCATAACCCGCCACCATAGCGATCACAGGTTTTGGGCAGGTGCGAATCTGGCGCTGAAAATCCAATACGTTAAGATGATGACCGCCGCTTTCATCCTTATAACCCGAATCACCGCGAACGCTTTGATCCCCGCCGGAGCAAAAAGCTAAAGGCCCTTGACCGGTGAGAATAATGACACCAATGTCTCCATCATAACGCGCATCCTGCAGTGCCTGCATCATTTCGTTCACGGTTTTAGGCCGAAAAGCGTTGCGGATGTGCGGACGGTTGATGGTTATTTTGGCGATGCCATCGGCTTTGTGGTAAAGAATGTCAGTGAAGTTTAACGCGTTTTTTTTCCATGCAATGGGTGCATA
>DATBNI010000004.1:0-9488 GCA_036554425.1 Psychromonas sp. | reverse complement strand
CAGCACCAGTAAACAGTATAAATAAAGGGGGTAGGAGCCGGCATATTGATAGGGCGTTTGACCATAAGCCGGCTGAATTTTTTTACTCAAAACAGCGGCAGCATTAACCGGCAACCTGCCCAGTTCATTACCCGATGCGTCGAAAATGGCTGTCACGCCGTTATTGGTCGCGCGTAAAAGCGGACGGGCAAACTCTATGGCGCGCATTCTTGCTATCTGTAAATGTTGATCCGGCCCAATCGAATTACCAAACCAGGCATCATTACTGATGGTTAAAATAATTCCGGTTTTCTCGCCTATATTTTTGCGTAACAGTTCGGGAAAGGCAATTTCATAACAGATCGCGGCGGCCAGAGAAGCCTGCTCTGTTTGTAAGTTATTCTGCACTTGCGCACCCCGCTGGAAACTGGACATAGGCAAGTTGAAATAGGGGGCAAGCGGGCGTAATAACGTTTCGAAAGGAACGAACTCTCCAATAGGCAGTAGCTGGTGCTTTTGGTAGCGATTTCCACTCTGTAATGAATAACCTTGCCGCTTGGGTAATTTTCCTAAGGTAATGATCGAGTTGTAATAATTATCGGTTTTTAAGTCATAGCCAATGATCCCGGTAATCAGGGTTTTATTTCTTGCCGCTAAGTTAACAGATAAGGGCTGCAAAAATTCCTGCACGTTAACCTCTAAGGCTGCGATGGCTGACTCCGGCCAAATAATAAGCTCCGGCTGAGAGTCCAGCGCCCTTTCACTGAGTGCGACGTACTTTTGCAGGGAGGGTGATAACTGATCTTTTTTCCATTTTTCGTTCTGATCAATATTACCCTGTACTAATGAGACATTTATTTCGGGTTGCGCTGTTGTGTATTGCTGTTTTTGTAAAATAAAAGCACTTATTAACAGGGCACCGATAACAGTGAGGCTTAAGCCGATTTTTTGTTTCTGAATAAGTAAAGTCAGTGCGCCGCAAATCACCATGATTGCAAGGGTGATACCTTGTACCCCTAATACGGGAGCTAAGCCGACTAAAGGAGTGTCTGCATGACTGTAGCCCAAATATGCCCAGGGGAAACCTGTTAGGACATAACCTCTTAGCCAATCTGATATTAGCCAGAAAACGGGAATCAGTAAAAGATAACGCTGTGTGTCAGACAAGCCTAAGAAGCGGCTGCTCGCCCACAAGGCAAGACTTGGATAAATTGCGAGGTAAGCACATAACAATACAATTAACAGCACACTGACAATTTTAGGCATACCGCCAAAGAGATCCATGCTCACATAAATCCAATACAGGGTTGCAATCAGGCTCGAGATGCTAAAAATAAAGCTGATTAAAAAATAGCGGCGGGTAGTTTTTTGTAACTGTTGCAGTAAAAGAAAGAAACCAACAAAAGCGGGATAAATCACCCACCACTGCTCAAAGGGGGCAAAAGCAAAAACCTGAACAGCACCTAAAATAAAGGCAACAAAAAGCTGCCCATAAAGATGCTTGGTTAAATCTTCTAATTTTTTAATCAAAACGGGATCACTCGATATTGCTTAATTCTTTCGGAATCAGTACCTGCAGTTGTATTAAGCGGCGGTTATCACTAATAGTTACTTTGAATTGATGATCATCAATGGTGATCCTTTCACCGCGGCGAGGAAGATGGCCTAATTCATGGATAATAAAACCAGCAACGGTATCTTGTCCTTCAATATTAAATGAGGTGGAAAAAAAATCATTAAACTTATCAATCGAGGTCATGGCATTAACCACATAAGTTCTTTTACCAATCTGACGGATATCATCCTCTTCCTGATCGTCAAATTCGTCTTCAATTTCACCCACTATCACTTCTAAAATATCTTCTATGGTCACCAGCCCTGAAACGCCGCCATATTCATCAACGACAATCGCCATGTGGTAGCGTTGGCTGCGAAACTCTTTTAATAAAGTCCCTAAGCGTTTACTTTCAGGCACAACCACGGCTTCCCTGAGTATATCTTCAATTTTAAACTCATTTGCTTCACCGCTAAAACCAAATCTAATCAAATCCTTGGCCAGCAGGATACCCACTATATGGTCTTTATCTTCAGTGATCACCGGGAAGCGTGAATGCGCGGAGTCGATAATTTCCGGCAGAAATTCATCGACGCTTTGATGCAGACCTAATGTGGTCATTTGTGAACGCGGGATCATAATGTCACGCACCCGTAATTTTGATACATCTAACACGCCTTTAATCATCTCTTTGGTTTGTTGATCAATGATCTGGCGCGCTTTTGCGTCTTGAATGACATCCAGTAATTCTTGTTGAGTTTGTGGCTCGCCCTGAAAAAGATTACCAATTTTATCAAATAATCCTAGTTTAGGATTATCTGATGATGTTTGTGTTTTATCGTCGGGCATTAATTTTATTTACTCTTTTTCACTTAAGTAAGGATCTGCAAAACCGAGTTCGGTTAACAGGTGTGTTTCTAAATTTTCCATTTCAACGGCATCGGTTGGCTCAATATGATCATAACCCAGCAGATGCAGTGTGCCATGAATAGACATATGAGCCCAATGTGCCGTTAACGGTTTCTCTTGCAGCTTAGCTTCATTTTCCACCACTTCTTTGCAGATTATCAGATCGCCCAGTAAAGGTAAGGTGATGCCGGGTGGATTTTGAAAGGGGAAGGCGAGTACATTGGTTGGTTTCTTTGTATTTCGATATTGGTGATTGAGCGCCATGCTTTCATCCTGATCAACAATACGGACTGTTAATTCCGCCTCTTCCTGATGACTGTCTGAACCACCTAACAGTGCCGCTTTAATCCATTTTTCAAATGCAGCTGGCAACGGGAGATCATCGGGATAAGTGCAGGCAATTTGTAAATCGACATATAACTGCATTATTTTATTTCCATTTTTGCGGCTTTCAACTCAGCTGTTCGCTCAAATACTTCATAGGCTTTAACGATCCGGGCAACAACCGGATGGCGCACTATATCATCAGCCAGGAAGAAATTAAAACTGACCTCCTCAACATCTGCCAGTACTTCAATCGCATGGCGTAAACCCGATTTTTGATGGCGCGGTAAATCAATTTGGGTGATATCACCGGTAATAACCGCAGTAGAGTTAAAACCGATTCGGGTTAAAAACATCTTCATCTGCTCAACCGTTGTATTTTGGCTCTCATCCAAAATAATAAAGGCATCATTTAGAGTACGGCCGCGCATATACGCCAGAGGGGCTATTTCAATAACGTTTTTTTCAATAAGCTTTTCTACTTTTTCAAACCCCAGCATTTCGAACAGTGCGTCATAAAGCGGGCGCAAATAGGGATCCACTTTTTGTGATAAATCCCCGGGTAAAAAGCCTAATTTTTCACCCGCTTCAACCGCCGGGCGGGTCAGAAGAATTCGCCTTACTTCCTGACGCTCTAAAGCTTCAATAGCACAGGCCACCGCTAAATATGTTTTACCCGTTCCGGCCGGGCCGACACCAAAACTAATGTCGTTTTTTAAAATATTGCTCACATATTTAGTTTGATTTTCACTGCGCGGTTTAATAATGCCACGTTTGGTTTTAATCGACAGACTTTGAGTGGATGTTTGCTCTGTTGAGCTCACTTCTAATAAACGGTGAGTAGAGATAAGGTTTTGCAGTGCAAGATGCACGTCATCTGCCGATAAAGAAGGGATTTTACCTTTGACGGGCAAGGTCTCCAGATATAGTTCCTGTAAAAGTTCTGCACAGGCCTGGGCATAACGATGCTCGCCAATAATCTGAATATTTTCATTTTTATAAATGATTTCAAGCCCTAAGCGACGTTCTATCTGTTTGATATTGTCATCAAATGCGCCGCATAATATCGCTAAGCGTTTTGTGTCGGCAGGCACTAAATCAAGATAGACGGTAGTCAGTTTTGTAGTCAAAATGGTTAAACCTTAAATTAAGCAGTTAAATGATTTTTCCGAAGGAGAAGCTTAAAGCTTCAGCCTGTTTTTCACAGAAGATAAATCATCCCCTGGTAAACAGTTGAATGTATCAACCTTAATCAACTTTATATCAATAAAACTAACCTATTAACAGGGTTAGTTTTATTGATTCAGCGAATTATGCGGGAATAAAGGTTTCAACAGCGGATTTGTTTTCATGTTTGTTAACAATATCACTGGGTCGAATTGATTCACGCAGGTTCATTTCGTCTTCTCCACGGATAAATTTACCGCGGATTGAATTAGTATGTACTTCGGTTATTTCTACATCAACAAAGCCGCCGATTGACCTATGGTCACCTTCAAAGTTAACAATACGGTTGTTTTCAGTGCGGCCGCACAATTCCATAATGTTTTTACGCGAAGGTCCTTCAACCAAAATACGTTGTACGCTACCGACCATTTTTCGGCCAATTCCTTGCGATTGCTGCTGAATTCTGTCCTGGAGAATAGCCAAACGCTGTTTTTTAGTTTCCAGGGTCACATCATCGGGCATATCGGCAGCAGGAGTGCCCGGACGTTGGCTGTAAATGAAGCTGTAGCTGGTATCAAAATTGATATATTTTATGAGATCCATGGTCTGCTCAAAATCTTGATCGGTTTCATTCGGGAAACCAATAATAAAATCAGAACTGACGGTAAGTGTCGGACGAACTTGTAATAAACGCGCTATTTGATCTTTGTACTGGGCAACGGTATGACCACGTTTCATTGCCGTCAATATACGATCTGAACCTGCCTGTACGGGTAAATGTAAGAAATTGACCAGTTCCGGTGTATCTTCATAGACTGCGATAATTTCATCGCTAAAATCAATGGGATTACTGGTAACGTAGCGCAGGCGATCAATACCATCAATAGACGCGACAAAGCGTAACAGTTCAGCAAAACTGCAGGTATCACCATCATAGGTTGCACCAATATAGGAATTTACATTTTGACCTAACAAGGTTACTTCACGCACACCCTGCGCAGCTAACTGTGCAACTTCCAATAATACATCATCCAGCGGGCGGCTGACTTCTTCACCACGGGTATAGGGCACAACGCAGAAAGTGCAATATTTTGAGCAGCCTTCCATAATCGAGACAAAGGCGGTTGCACCATCGGCTCTCGGCTCAGGTAAGGAGTCAAATTTTTCAATTTCAGGAAAGCTGACATCAACCACAGTGCCTTTGTTTTCCTGCACTTGTTTTATCATTTCGGGCAAACGGTGTAAGGTTTGCGGGCCAAAAACAATATCAACAAAAGGCGCACGACGGCGAATCGCTTTGCCTTCCTGGGAAGCAACACAACCGCCGACACCAATCACCAAATCGGGTTTTTTATCCTTTAATTTTTTCCAGCGCCCCAGTTGATGGAATACCTTTTCCTGGGCCTTTTCACGGATAGAACAAGTATTTAATAGCACAACGTCCGCATCTTCTGCATGCTCAACTGAGATATAACCGTTTGTTGAATTTAAGAGATCGGCCATTTTTGATGAGTCATACTCATTCATTTGGCAACCCCAAGTTTTGACGTGTAATTTCATGCTCATAATATATTTGCTCATACAATGGATCTAAAAAAGAGGTCGTATTTTACGCACATCAGGTCGATCATGCTACTCTTTGTTTGTTTCCTTTTTTAAGGTTAATAATGCTTTGAATTTTGTTATTTCAGGAATAATTTAAGTACAATAAAGATAACGCTTTTTCGAAGATAACTGAGGGAATAATAATGCAGCACAGAGAAATGATTGTCATAGGCGGGGGGATGGTGGGCACCCTCAGTGCATTATTGCTTGCTAATCAGGGGGTTTTTATCCATCTCGTGGAGAAAACCCCCTGCATAACTCCCGTTGCCGACGCACCATTTGATTTACGCGTTTCCGCTTTTAGCGCACAGAGTAAACATCTGCTTGAACTCGCCGGGGTCTGGCAGAGCCTGCCGCAAAGTCGTTTGTGTGCTTATCGGGGATTACAAACCTGGGAAAAGGGCAGTCAAAAACTGACCTTTGACAGTCAGGAGATTGGTATTGATGCATTAGGTTACATTGCAGAAAATAGCTGGGTGCAGGCAGTCTTATGGCAAGCATTAAAAAAACTCCCTAACGTTACCTTCTATGAGCACAGGGAAGTTAAGTGCATTAATAATTTGGATAAAAGCGTGCTTATTCGTTTAGATAACGGGCAGCAGATTGAAGCGGAATTATTAATCGCCTGTGACGGGGCTAATTCAGCTACCCGGCAACTGCTGAATATTGGCATTACCGCCTGGGATTATCGTCAGGAGTGTATGCTGGTAACTATCAAAACCGATTGTCCGCAGCAAAACATTACCTGGCAGGAGTTTCGTGAAACCGGCCCCTGTGCTTTTTTGCCGCTTGCAGGAAATAATGCCAGTTTAGTTTGGTACCACAACCCGCAAAAAATTGCTCATTTACAATCATTATCCAATGCGCAGTTAAAACAGGCCATTAAAGATGAATTTCCGCCTCTGGATTTTGACTTTGAAGTGGCAGAGAAAGGCGCTTTTCCCCTTACCCGTCGGCATGCGCAATCTTATTTTAAAGGACTGTGCGTATTACTGGGTGATGCCGCCCATACCATTAATCCTCTGGCGGGCCAGGGCGTAAACCTGGGTTTTAAAGATGTTGAGTGTTTAGTCGATTTATTACAGCACAGTTCTGATTTGCCAATGCCGACCCTGCTGAAACGTTATCAGAGGCAGCGTAAACCGGCTAATTTATTGATGCAAACAGCAATGGATGTGTTTTATAAGGTCAGTAAAAGTGACCTTGCTGCGGTGCGTTTAATGCGCCGGGGGGTGTTAGGATTGGCGCAGAACAGCGGGCCGTTGAAGAATAAAGTCATGAAATATGCAATGGGGTTGTAATGCTAGGATATGGCATCAATGCCTGTTTTAAACAGACAGTGATGCCATTGATTATCTAAAAAGATGTGCGCCGATAGGTTCTGTATTTAGGTGCCCAGAAGTTATCAACTAACCGGCGCTGCATGGTTTCTTCTGAAACAGGCAAAGCCAATCCATCGGCAATTGCTTGCTGAGCAACAGCATAAGCAATTGATTTACTGATTGGTTTTATTTCACTCAATGGCGGTAACAGTGCGCCTTGTACTTTTTTATACTGCATAGATGCATCCGCTAATGCCTGACTCGCCGCCATTAACATATTATCGCTAATTGCCGTTGCCCGCGCTGCCAAGACCCCCAGCCCGATCCCCGGGAATATGTAACTATTGTTACACTGGGACACTTCAATATGCTGATTTTTATATAAAGTGGGCGGGAATGGACTGCCGGTTGCGACAATCGCCTTACCATGACTCCAGGTCGTTATATCCTGTGGAGTGGCTTCAACCCTTGAGGTGGGGTTTGATAAGGGCAATATAATAGGCTGATCTGTGTTAGCGCATAAACTTTCAACGACCTCTTGGGTAAACAGGCCAGGTTGACCACTTACACCGATTAATACGCTGATATTACCCTCTTTGATCACCTGCTCGAGTCCAATGCGCTGGTTTATATCCCAGTGACTGAGATCCTTGATATGTTGTATCAGAGGCTTTTGAAACCCCTGCAGGTCGGGCATTTGATCAGTTAACAGGCCATAACGGTCAACCATGAATACCTGCTGGCGTGCCTGTTCCTGAGTCAAACCTTCACGCTGCATCTGTCTTACTATGTGCTGGGCAATACCGCAACCCGCAGATCCCGAACCCAGGAAAGCAATACGCTGGTCACTGAGTTTTTCACCTTTATTCAGGCAAGCCGCAATAAGTGTCCCGACGGAAACGGCTGCAGTGCCTTGAATATCGTCATTAAAGCAGCATAGCTGATGGCGGTATTTATTTAACAGAGGTGTCGCATTGGTCTGTGCAAAATCTTCAAACTGCAGCAGTACTTCAGGCCAGCGGCGTTTGACCGCCTGAATAAACAGATCCACAAATTCATTATATTCTTCGCCTGTAATACGGGGATTACGCCAGCCCATATACATAGGATCCGCCAGTAAATGACTGTTATTGGTGCCGACATCCAGTACGATCGGCAAACAATAAGCGGGGCTGATACCTCCGCAGGCAGTATATAAAGCGAGTTTCCCGATCGGAATTCCCATGCCGCCTATGCCCTGATCGCCTAACCCCAATATGCGTTCACCATCGGTCACTACAATCACTTTTACATTTTGCTTGGTGGCATTTTGTAACATATCATCAATTTTATGACGCTCAGGGTAGGAAATAAACAAGCCTCTTTTACGTCGGTATATTTTAGAAAATTGCTCGCAGGCAAGTCCGACCGTTGGTGTATAAATAAGTGGCATTACTTCTTCTAAATGATGTTCTATCAGGTGATGAAATAAGGTCTCATTAGTATCCTGAATATTTCGCAGATAGATATGTTTATCTAAATCAGATTTAAACGAACTAAGCTGTTGATAGGCTCTCGTCGATTGCGATTCAATGGTTTCTATATTATGTGGCAGCAGGCCGGTTAAGTTGAAGTTGTTCCTTTCTTCCTGGGAAAAAGCGCTGCCTTTATTAAGTAAAGGGCTTTCTAATAATGCCGGGCCGGCAAAAGGGATATATAAAGGTCGTTGAAATGTCATAGTTCCTCGTTTTTACATCTTGAAGTTACGTCTTGCACAAAGGTGATAGACCGTCACCGAATAATTTTTATATACTGCCTGTTTACATGCTATTTACAAGTTGTTTACATTGTATTGGGGTGAAAAATAAAAAAATGCGATCCGCCTTGCCGGTTAATTTTTCCTACGCAACGCAAGACCGCATCTTTAATACATTTGCTATTATTTAGTAATGATTTCAGGTCCCATCATCATAGTGGGTAACCAGGTTGATACCCAGGGGACATAAGTGACTATCATTAAAAACAGGAACATCACACCCACCAGCGGCAACGAGGCTTTAACCACTCTCATCATCGACATCTTCGCAACCCCTGCGGTGACAAACAAATTCAGTCCCACGGGCGGCGTTATCATGCCTATCTCCATATTCACTACCATCATAATACCCAGGTGAATAGGATCAATCCCCAGCGCCGTTGCTATCGGAAAAACCAAAGGCGCAACAATAATCAGCAGGCCCGAGGGCTCCATAAACTGGCCGCCTATTAATAAGATGACGTTAACCACAACGAGGAAAGCGATGGGGCCGAGACCGGCATCGAGCATGGTTGCGGTAATCATCTGCGGGATCTGCTCTTCAGTTAAAACATGTTTTAAAATCAATGCATTGGCAATGATAAACATCAGCATGATAGTGAGTTTGCCCGCTTCATAGAGGGTTTTACGGGTATCTTCATGACAAAGTGCGTGTGACGCTTTACGCCAGTATGGCTGCGCTTTTTTCGCATCAGGCTCTTTATCGGATAAAGGCCCCATGTCTTTATAGATAAAATTAGAGATAAAAAAGGCATAGACCGCCGCCACGGCAGCGGCTTCAGTCGGCGTGAAGATGCCGCCGTAAATGCCCCCGAGGATAATAACAATCAGT
>DATBNI010000623.1:0-6094 GCA_036554425.1 Psychromonas sp. | reverse complement strand
AGTAACCGTCCATCAGGCCCGCTAAGTTTGTTTTTTGTGAGTCGTCAGTTTTACCCAATGCATTTGGTACGATAGAGAAAGTATATGAAATACCATCCTGTGCGTAGGCAAAAGGGAGTTTCGAAACTGAAGTTAATGATGCAACGGCACCTTTCTCATCACGACCATGCATAGGGTTAGCACCCGGTGCAAAAGGTGTTCCAGCACGACGGCCATCTGGTGTATTACCTGTTTTCTTACCGTATACCACGTTAGAGGTAATAGTCAGAATTGACTGTGTCGCACGTGCATTACGGTACATTTTGTGAGATTGAATTTTCTTCATGAAACGCTCAACAAGATCACAAGCCATATCATCAACACGCGGGTCATTGTTACCAAATTTAGGGTAATCACCTTCGATGTCAAAATCAGTTGCGATACCGTCTTCATCACGAACAGGTTTAACAGTTGCGTATTTAATGGCAGAAAGTGAATCCGCTGCAATTGAAAGACCGGCTATACCACAGGCCATGGTACGTTCAACATCGCGATCGTGCAGAGCCATGAGCGATGCTTCATAGCTGTATTTGTCATGCATATAATGAATACAGTTAAGTGCGGTGACGTAGGTTTCAGCTAACCAGTCCATAAAGTGGTCAAGATTAGAGAATACTTCATCATAATCTAATACTTCAGAGGTGATTGCCGGCAATGTTTTAGGGCCAACCTGCATTTTAGATTTTTCATCTACGCCGCCGTTGATTGCGTATAATAACGTTTTAGCAAGGTTGGCGCGTGCACCAAAGAACTGCATCTGTTTACCGACAATCATTGGCGATACGCAACAAGCGATAGCGTAATCATCGTTGTCGAAATCGCTACGCATCAGGTCATCATTTTCATACTGGATTGAAGAAGTATCAATAGACACTTTTGCACAGTATTTTTTGAAGTTGATCGGTAATGATTCAGACCATAAAACAGTAATGTTCGGCTCTGGAGAAGGACCCATAGTGTATTGCGTATGCAGGATACGGAAGCTGCTTTTGGTCACCAGCGTACGCCCGTCAACACCCATACCACCGATAGACTCAGTCGCCCAGATAGGATCGCCAGAAAACAGATCATCGTATTCAGGCGTACGCAGGAAACGTACCATACGTAATTTCATGACCAAGTGATCGATAAGCTCTTGTGCTTCAGTCTCGTTAAGTTTACCTGCCTGCATATCTTTTTCAATATAGATATCAAGGAAACTCATGGTACGGCCGAATGACATTGCCGCGCCATTTTGAGATTTGATCGCTGCTAAGTAACCGAAGTAAGTCCACTGAATGGCTTCTTTGGCATTTTGTGCAGGGTGAGAGATATCAAAGCCGTATTTAGCCGCCATCTCTTTGATTTGGGCTAGTGCGCGGTATTGCTCAAAGATCTCTTCACGTAATTTGAGCGTATCTTCAAGCGTTGTTCCGGCAAGTAAATCTTTTTCTAAGCTTTTATGCTGCTTGGCTTTGTCGGCCATCAGGAAGTCAATTCCGTACAGCGCAACACGGCGGTAATCACCGATAATACGACCACGGCCGTAAGCATCAGGCAAACCTGTTAAGACACCTGATTTACGACATTTGAGGATATCGCCAGTGTAAACATCAAAAACACCCTGGTTATGTGTTTTACGGAATTCAGAGTAAATTTTATTGATAGTCGGATCGAGCTCTTTACCATAAACTTTACAAGAACCTTCGATCATACGAATACCGCCGTTAGGGATAATCGCACGTTTTAGCGGTTTTTCGGTTTGTAAGCCGACAATAGTCTCAAGACCTTGGTCGATGTAACCTGCATCGTGGGAGGTGATAGTTGAAACTACATCTGTATCAAAATCAACTGGCGCATGGGTGCTGTTTTCCAGTTTGATGCCTTCCATCACTTTTGCCCAAAGTGCGTCGGTTGCTTGGGTTGCGCCCGCCAGGAAACTTTCATCACCTTCAAAAGGCGTGTAGTTTTTTTGGATGAAGTCACGAACATTAACTTCATTTTTCCAAAGGTCACCGGCAAAGCCTTGCCATGCCGATGCAAATTCTTCATTAAGCTTAGTCATAAGGATTCTCCATTATAGTTAGAGTTTAAGATTAAATGTAATTTATTAAATTGTTGTTTTGCCTAGATACAAATAGCGCATTCCAGGGATCAAAATAACTATTAGGTCCGGTTAACTGGATTGAATGCTCACCCAGTTTAAATTTTGATAAAAAACCCAGGTAGATGCCTGCTAATTAACCTGCTCTATTTAATTTTTATTCAAAATCCAAATATCATATAATCTAGGGCAATATCTCAGTTTTAATATAAAAATAGTGCCAGAATAATACTGAAAACCTAAAAATACCAATATAGTAACTTGTCGTAAAAGAGTCAGGTTTTTATAAGATAATATTTATTTTATTGTTCAGCCTGTAAACATTTTGACGCTAAAAAATAACGCTTGAGTAAATTATGTTGGTTGATTTTGGCTAAAATAAACTGCTATCGACGACCTATTTGATGAGTCTAACAAATGCTTTCTTTAGTCAAACTGATTTAGATCAATTTACAAAACGAAGTTGTAATTTTATTACAGTATTTTAGGAATATATTTTTACTCGCGATTAATGCGCTTGTTCTGTAGTTTTATTTCTTTTGCACGTGATCTGGGTCTGAGTTTTTAGATTTTTGCTGAATAATTAATGGACAGTAAAATTAACCTTATTGAGATCCTGGTTTATAATTTACCCATAGTGATAATGAAAATATAAAAGTGTCTTTATTAACAATGAATTATAGTTTTAATCTTAATGTTTTTTCCAGCGGGAGAGGTGTTTATGAATGTTCAAATTATGGTGATAGTGCATGGAGCCGAGCAAGCACATTTAATTAAGGTGCTATCGGAAAAAACCCATGAATTAGGTGGTAAATGGCTTAACAGTAAGATCAGTCATATTGATAATTATTTTGCCGGTTTGATAAAAATTGAAATTGCATCGAATAATGTGGATAAGTTAATTGATCAATTTAAAGCCCTGAATATTAATGTTGAAACGGCAAAATTAGATTTGCATTCACAGGATAAATCAAAACATTTTATTTTGAATATTGATGCTAAAGATCGTTTTGGATTAGTGAATGATATTTCTGAAGTACTAGGTGAAAACGATATTAAAATTGAGAGTATGGAATGTCATCGCCTTGGGGGGGCTGACATAAGTGGTATAGTTTTCACTAGCGAATTCAAGATTTCAGCCGGGGATGACTTTAATAAAGGGGAGTTAATTAAATCACTGCAGACCATCTCAAAAGATTTGGTGATTCATTTACACGCTTAAGCATGCCCTATAAATGAAAAAGGCGGCTATTTTTCAATAGTCGCCTTTTTATTCTGCTCATTTTTCGCCAGATAATGTTTTTGTTTAAAGCAGAGCTGGAATACCGAATTTACCTTCAAGCATACCGACTGCCAGCATTGCCGCTAAACAGACAATAAATACTGTGCCCGGGATAATCATCCTGTCCATGAAAGAGAGTTTTTTGGCACGTTCTTTATTACCTATTAATCCGTTGTTATCTAAAAACATGGTCAGTGCCCATGCTAGTACCGGATTAGCAACCGCTGCTGCAAAGATACAGATACCTGCAGATTGAGTGTCTTTTGTGTCTTTAATCATCTGCATTCCGGCTTCAAGCAGGGGTAAAAATACTCCAACCAGCAAAGCAATTTTCATCACCGGAGGCCAGACCGCCACATCCATAGGGAAACCCAAAATCGCGATAATCATGACCAATACACCGAGAATAATTGAGCCGCCTGGAATGGGACGTTTTGCGATAGCCGCCGGGATCATATAGGTTCCCCAGCTTGAGGTGATATTCCCCCCCCCAACAGCCGTTCCGACAATTTGACGGATAGAGCACATGGTCATGGTATCGTCCACATCCATCAGTACTTTTTCAGTCCCTTTGGGATAGTTCAGCTCTTGGAAAATACGGTGCCCTAGGAAATCCGGAGACCACATCGCAACCGCTAAAATAGCAAAGGGTAATGAAGCGATAAAGTGCTCTAAGTTGGGCAGACCCAGCATCCAGCCTTCGCTTGTGCTACCCCACCAGTAAACCGGGTTTAAGTTAGGCAAGCCCATCTCTGTCTGGAAGGTGATGTCAAATCCGGCGCCAAAAGCAAGTGCGACTACAAGACCGGTTACCGCACAGGCCGGAATGGCTAACCAGCGTTTATTAATCTTTGCCAGATAAGCATAGAGAACCACAGTGGCGGCCAAAACGACCAGACCGACATATCCCATGCTGCCTGCTGCAACGCCCTGCTCAATGGACTCAAGTCCTTTGCCCCATGATTGAACATCTCTAATCATTGCTAGCGTACCGCCGAAACCGAGGAACACCAATAAACCGCCGGCAACCCCGTCACTGGTCAAGTTCACCAGTTTTGAACCACCTTTAAAATAACTGAGTATTAAACCAAAGACACCGAGCAAAATGGCCAGTGCCAGCGGGTGAGCCCCTGCTACAGCAATTGCGCCAATTAACGGGATCATCGGGCCATGATTACCGGCCAGGTTGGCTTTGGGGTTTATAAAACCTGAGGCGAGTACACAAAAAAGTAATGCAGGAATAAGCATTTCTACCCGTGCTACTTCGATCGCAAAGGCTGTGCCTAGGGTAATATGGGGCCAGCGTGCGGTCAGTCCTTCTGCCCAAGATGCCATGACCGCTGAATACATGGCGATAATACCTATTGTACCCGCGATAGCAGGTACAAGATCTTCCCATTCAAAATTGAAATCACGACCGGGTAAGTTCAGAGCGTAACGACGTGGTTTCATGATTTGCAGTTCATGATCCAGATAATCAGAACGCGTGGCGAACTCTCCTGCTGGCTTATGTAGCTCGCGATAACTCGCGTTTTGGTTTTCTTCCGACATCAGATTGGTGCTCCATTACTTTAGTAAGCATTAGTTAAAAATTGATCTGGTTAGCAGAGTTAGTCATTAAGAAAAATCTCAGCGCCTAAGTAACCTGTTTTTATTATGCTGTGTAGCTTATCTAAAGCATTTCAAATCTGATTGATCTGGATCAGAATAGTGACAATTCTGAAATTAAAGCACTCATTTTTTTTAACCTTGATGTGACCCATATCCTATTAAAAGAGACCTAAAAGGCCTTTTTGTATGAAATTTAACCGATAAAGTTAAATTTTAAGCAACGAGCCTTCCTTTGAACGAGGGGGAATGATCAAACTAATAGCTGTATTTCTTGTAAAATTTGTAAGCACCATTCGTCTATGCGTTGATCGCTTAATTCGTATTGTGTGTCTTCATCAAGCGCCAATCCCATAAAATGCTGTTGATCGGGTAAAAGGGCTTTTGAAGCGATAAATTCATAACCCGTGGTTGGCCAGTAACCGACAAAAACCGGCTCCTGCGGGAGAAGTTTGTCATGCAGCATACCAACAGCATCAAGAAACCATTCGCTGTAGCCGTCCTGATCGCCTAAACCATATAAGGCGATAATTTTATTTTTGAGATTAAGCGATTCCAGTTCGTCCCAAAGTGCTCCCCAATCTTCCTGAAGCTCGCCATAATCCCAAGTAGAAATCCCTAAAATAAGAATATCATAATCATTTATCTTGCTAATGGGGGTTGTTTTTATGTTAAATAGCTCAACCAGTGATTCACCTATACTCGCCTGAATCTTTTCAGCTGCAATTTCGGTATAACAAGTACTAGAGCCATAAAATAATCCGATTTTCATATATAACGCCCGATAGATTCAAAAACGGTGTTAATTTACAGTTAAGGAAGCGTTAATGGAAGCATTAAGCATAGATCAGTTTTTAGATTCATTATGGTTAGAGAGAGGGTTGTCGCAAAATACCCTGGCATCATATCGTCACGATTTACATTTGGTTGAAACTTTTCTTGCCACAAAATCGGTCAGTTTATGCTTAGCCTCGTCCTTAGATTTAATTGATTATTTCAGTTATCGTCTCAATGCAGAGAAAGAATATAAAAACGCATCCACGGCGCGTTTAATGAGTGCCTTACGCCGTTATTATCAATAT
>DATBNI010000620.1:0-1768 GCA_036554425.1 Psychromonas sp. | reverse complement strand
AAGCTGATTAATAATTTTTTACTGTCCATAGTGACTCTCCGGAATTATAAAAGAAACGCAAAAAGGCAGCCGCATTGGCTGCCTTCGACTTGAGTGAAATTAAAAGTGTAATTAGAACCAGATTTCAGTATGTACTCCGGCTATTATTTCAGAGCTACCATCTGAAATGCCGATTATCTCAGCACTTGCGTCATCATCTGCAGAAATGTAGCTTAGGTAGGGTTTAATTTGCGGGCGACCAAAGTAGTCTGCGTTAACGGTAAAGGCAGCTGCTAACTCAAGGTTAATAATATCACTTTCTAGCGCATCACCTGAACGTCCCCAATACCCTTCATCGCCTTCTTCATGACCATAAGATGCGGTCGCTTCAATACGCAGGTTGTCGTTTACTTTATATGATGGACGAACCGCTGCAAGGTAACGTTTTAGGCCTGGTGCTCCAAACAATTCGTCTAATGCCGCAAAGTAAGTTAATTCGGATCCCATCTGCCAGTTTTCAGAGATGTTAAGTACACCGTAAGAAGTTAAGAAAATGGATTCTTCATTGTCACCACCACCAGCCCAGCCGCCAAAGTTAACACCACGGTTTTTAGCGATACCTTGACCGTAAGCAATAGCGGTTTGAGTCCAACCATCTAAGCCGTAGTAGCTCGAGTTTAGTGTGACTGCCGCGCCAAATCCGGTGTCGTCATCTGTATTAGCCTGGCTCATATATTTGACGTCAAAATCTAAACTGCCAACACCCGCATCAACGCCGTAGTAGTATAAATCATAAGAAGTGAGTGTCTGACGTTGATCGTAATCGCCAGTAGCATTTACATCAGGATCAGCAGTTACAATAGCAAACCCGGCTGTATGTCCGGCGATTTTAGATTGAATACCGGCACCTAGGCCCGATGATTGTTTCCAGAATTCACCTGAAAGAAGCCCGGAAGCCCGGTTTAAATAGCGCTGACCCGCCCAAATTGAGGTATCTTCGCCTAAATAAGAAAGTCCGCCTATTTCAACAAAGCCTTCTTTTATCTCAAACTGAGCGGTTGTATTATCTTTTTGGCTGCCAGCAGATGAGTAAGCAAAAGAGTTACCGTTACCATATTCACTTCTTACGACAAAATTTGACCAAACGCCATTCGCGTGTTCGGTGTGTTTTTTAATGGTCAACTCGACCTGATTAGTACTTTTCCCGTGCGTACCCGCCGTTTTGTAATCAGTCTTACCAAATTCAGTGTCGACCGATGCACCATCAATCGAGCGGAAGTTCATAGAGCCGTAACCATGTATTTCCCAGCCATCTTTCAATACATCAGTTCCAACTCCCTTTTCTATTGCGACTGTTTCCGCTTTAGAGACAGCTTCATCACCTGAAAGCGCATCTAGGGCGATATCTGTTTCTGCAACTAAAATTGTTTCTGCTTCTGTTTCTGCAAGTGCAGCGCCAGAAAATAGCGCGGCAGAAACAGCCGCAGCCAGTAGATTATATTTATTCATTTTCATCTTAAATTCCTTTTCCCTGTTTAAACGTTATTTTGATTTAAAAATACTCAGCAAAGTAAGCATTTGTTCATGCGTAGGTGCTTATGACTATTAATTCGCCGCTATCATAGGCCGGACACGGCATGGGCTGAAATGCAATTTACCCGCCATACCCATAGAAAAAATGCATTCCTCGCAGCTAAAGAGTGATCTACGACAGCCATTTCCGTATCTCTCCCGCATTGAATTAGGGCATCGAATATAAAAAGATCTGAGTCACAGATATTTTTATATT
>DATBNI010000614.1:0-2269 GCA_036554425.1 Psychromonas sp. | reverse complement strand
TTATTGATAGGCAGCTATACAATAGGCGGTTTTATACTCTTACCTAAAATCATTAAAAGCCAGCTGGTTAAACAGGTCGAGCTTAATTTAGGCTGGCAAACAGAGGTAGGTAAAGTCGCCTTTAACCCTTACACCTTTACTCTGGTGATTGATAATGTGGCGATTAACAATGATCAAGGCGAAGAGATAGTCTCCTTTGAGCAGTACATTACTGATTTTGAACTGCGCTCTGCTATCGAAGGTGCATTTACATTCGCAAAAGTGGAACTGCTGGCCCCTTCTGTCAATTTGGTTATTGATAAAAACGGCGTCTCTAATTTCCAACAAGCATTTCAAACTCAAGCGGCCAAGTTGGCAGAAGTAAATCCCATAGAAGAAAATCCCCAGCCTGACACTGCGTTAGTAAAACTACTGTTTGATAATATTGCCGTTAATAATGGGATAGTCAATATTGTTGATCATAGTCAGCTCAATACGGTTAAACATAGAATTGAGCCGCTTAATTTTAAGCTTAAAAACTTTTCTACCCGTATAAATAACATCAGTGATTATCAACTGAATATAGATCTGGGCCATGGTCAAACGCTCGCATGGACAGGCACTGTCGGCATAGCACCATTTCGTTCTACGGGTTCAATCAGCATTGTTGGCATTCAGGCTCACAAACTGTGGGCATATGCAGGACAAAAAGCACCCTATGATTTACTCAATGGTATTGTTAAAGCGGATGCCAACTATAGTTTCAAAATGATAGATGATACCCCTGAATTTGATCTGTTTGACAGCATCATCCAATTGCGGGATATACAAATAGCACAGAAACAGGATCCGGCCAGTTTTGTTGCTGTAGATGCAGTGACAATAGGCCCATTAGCTTTTAATTTAACAAAACAGAGTTTAAAAATAGAAGAAATAGAAATCGACGCGATTGATTTTCGAATCGAGCGGAATAAACAAGGAGAACTTACTTTTTTGGCTCCTTTTACGCAGCAGTCTGATTCCATCGAAAATAAGCAAATCCGCAAAGAAAGTACTGCTGCTAATAAATTTAAATGGTCAATTGGGCATATTAGGATCAACGACAGTCAGGTTAATCTCATTGATAAACTCCCCAGTGAACAAGCACAACTCGCTGTTCATCAAATCAATCTGCAACTCTCGGAATTAAATCAAGATCTTACACATGCCCTGCCTTTTCTTATTTCTTACCGGGTTGACGACTCAGGTGACAATAACATTAAAGGCCAAGTCTCACCGTCCCCCCTTAATTTACATGCGACGGTCAATTTACAAAACCTCGCCTTAAACGCCCTGCAGCCCTACATTAATGATCTTGCTAAAGTCAATCTTGAACAGGGTAAACTTTCAGTTGCAGGTGATCTCTCATTAGCGCTTGATACACAGGGAGAAGTCCAGGGTGGTTTTGATGGCAATATCCATATTCAGGATTTTAATACTAAAGATCAGATACTTAAACAACGCTTAGTCGGCTGGCAAGCGCTAATAATAGATCCAATCAAGATCAACTTTAACCCTCTGTCTATCGCCGTTGATAAAATAGATTTGCAGCAACCCTATAGCCGCATGATTATCACCAAAGAACGCAGTCTTAATTTTTCACAGCTTTTGGTCGAGGATAAAAAGGCAACAAAATCAGTTGAAAAAAATATAGGCGAAGATAAACAACAAGCATTAGCTTTAACCATTGCTGAAATAACATTAACCGATGGTAATGCCTATTTTGCAGATCTGTCTCTAATACCGGAGTTTGCTACTAGTATCCAGAATATCAATGGTAAAATAAGCGGTTTATCGGCCAATAATCTTGAACGGGCGGATGTCAATATTACCGGCACTGTCGATGACTATGGAAAAATGTTAGTAGAGGGGAAAATAAATCCTTTAGGTGGTGAGCTCTATACTGATATTAATGTCAAATTTGACAAAATTGAACTGGCTACCATGACCCCTTATTCCGGCCGCTATGCAGGTTATGTTATTGATAAGGGTAAACTGAGCCTGGATCTGAATTATAAGATTGCGCAACGAAAACTGATTGGTACAAACAGGCTTATTCTGGATCAGTTTGAACTGGGGAAAAGCGTAGACAGTCCCGAAGCTTTAAACCTTCCCTTAAAATTAGCTATCGCCCTGTTTAAAGACAGTGATGGCATTATTGATATCAGCCTTCCGACCCAGGGAGACCTGGATGATCCTAATTTTGAAATCGGGGGTTTAATACTCAAGGCTTTCTTAAACGTGATGACCA
>DATBNI010000608.1:0-10209 GCA_036554425.1 Psychromonas sp. | reverse complement strand
TGGATCGTTTCATCGAAGCGATGATTTCTATTCGCGGTGAAATTACCAAAGTAGAAGCAGGCGAGTGGCCAGTGGACAATAATCCACTGCATAACGCACCTCACACCCTAGCGGATATTATGGACCCAGAGTTTGATTCACGTCCGTACAGTCGTGAAGTGGCCGTGTTCCCAACGGCTGCGGTTAAGGCGAATAAGTTTTGGCCAACGGTTAATCGTATTGATGATGTGTATGGCGATCGTAATTTGATGTGTTCGTGCGTCCCATTATCTGACTACGAGTAAATAGCTACTTAACCTCAGTAATACTGCATCAGCCGCTACTTTTCGCTACTCATTGACAACAGTCAACTCCGTGGCGAAAAGCAGCGGCTTTTTTGTCTTACTTTCGGCAGTAACGCTATTTCGGCTTCAGCTGAGAGTTTTCGCATAGCTCGAAATAAGGAGTTTGATACCAGTCAACTCCGAGGAGAAAGCATCGGCTTCCTTGTCTTCTCATCGGCAGTAACGCCATTATCGTGGTAGTAGGCTTCAATTGAAATCTTCTGAGTAAGAGCATTAAAAAGCGACCGTAAGGTCGCTTTTTTGTTTCCAATACATCAGGATCGTCCAAAAAACTGTCATTCCGATTATGTTTATATTTACGTCATTCCGGTAATGCTTTTGAGCCGGAATCCAGCTTTTTTGTTGGGAAAAGTAAGTTTATGGTACCTAATTATGAATTATTGAAGTGCTGCTTTTGCGTTATTAACAGCGTTTTTATGTGATAGGTAAGTTTTTTCTATAAAATCTAGCTGCTCATTTTCTATAACGCTGGCTAACGTTTTAATCATAAATGTGTAATCGGTTTGTTCTGTTTTGACTGTTAGCATTTTATGGAGCCATTGCCACATTTTTTCTTCACCGATTTCTTTTTCAATTGCTAGCCAAATAACAGGTACATAGGTGTATACATATAGGTTTCTATTTCCATAATCGGCTGTATTTTTGATATCTTTGATTGCGGTAAACGTTTTACCTTCAACTTGAACAAGTTTTTCATTTATATTTTTAAAATAAGTTTTATCATCAATGAGTTGTCTTGTTAATTTTAAAGCAAGATATTCAGAAAAAGACTCATGAAACATATCGCCTAACTCAGAGTTGAATGTCCGATAATCCCCAAAATAATAATGTGCTAATTCATGAGCAATGAAAGGTTTAAACTTTTCGTCTAGTAGGCTACTTAAACCGCCTTTATCATGGTTGATGGCTACAATTGAAGGATATGATACAAAAAGCCACGAATCTTTTTTTGATGTAGGTGTTGTATGGATATAGACAACGTTTTCACCATATGGAATCAATAGTTTATCTTGATAATATTTTTCAAAAGAGGCTGTTAGCTCTCCTAATTTGCTCATCTGTATTTCTGTAAGACGGGAATTTAAGTAATAACTACCATTCTTATCTGAAAATTCATAATCGCCAGCAAATAAGGTAAGTGGTGATGGTTGATCTTTTTTGAATACAGCTTGAGTCCCTGAAATAGGTTTGTTTCCATTGACATAAATTGATTTGCAATCTAGACAAGTTACTTCGATTTTATAAGCGAGTTCTCGATATTGTTTATCTTTTTCAATGTCATATAAAATGGGATACCACGCCGTTTGAAAGTCATCAGTACGGATTGATTTACCATTAAAGGCAATGTTGCCTTTCCAATCACCACGATCACTAGCTTTGTCCATGCTACTGATTACGGGGAATTTTCCTGTGTATTTGAATTGTATCGTTGACGGTAAAAGCTTACCTTCACCTGTACTGTCAGGAATAAAATAACCAAAACTGTCGCTTAAACCGTTGGAGTAAATTTTGTCGAAGGTATAATTAGTCGTGTCTTCCTGATTTCGTAAATATTGAATATTAAAGCCTGAATTTAGAAGAATTAGATAATTTTTTAGTTTTGGAATGTTTTCAAGTTGAAAGTTAGCATCAATCGTACCGTTATTTACTGATATTTGGATTGTGCCTGAAAGCTTTATCGGCAGCTCGGATGATAATGTAGGTAGTGAAAAAAGTAAGGCTGCAAGGACGAGTATTTTATTCATGAATTTTCCCTATTCTATTGAATACTCAAAGTATAATATAAACGAGGTCAGACTCCACATTTATTCGTTAACTGAGATAATTGAGATCCCTCAGACTCTGCCCCACTTATTTTATTGACCTCTGTCTATGATGTCATTCATACGAAAAACAGATAGACTAGCGCGCTTCACATTAAATTAAATGAAAGGATTTCAATTAATGCATAAGCTAATACTTTTAACCGGTCTGGTACTGCTGACATCATGTGCTTCGAACACAAGTATCGTTGCCAATCAATCTACATCCCACAGCAATCCCATCTGCCTGATATCAGGAGTGCCTTCATCAGATATAAAATACACCGTTATTACTCAGTTAAAGTATGCAAAAAATGGGTATGGAAATATTAATAGCGTCCTGCCAATAATAGTGAAACAAGCACAATCCTTAGGTGCTGATGCAATTATTGACTACAACGGTGGCCATCGTTTCGGTTTCTGGCCATGGCAATTTATCAGACCTGTTGTACGTGGCACGGCTGTGACATGGGATTCACCAAATGATATTGACTGTAAAGCATTAGGTGGCACATTCGATACTCAATTGAAAAGTTCTCTTACCACTGACGTATAAAGAGAAGTGGGGGCAGAGTCTGAGGGATCCCCACTGATTTAATATTATGCTTGTGGGTCCTTGATTAAACCTTGATAAATGGGGTCCAACTCTGCCCCCATTTATCGCCGAACAACCCGAAACACAGCCCGGACAACATTCACACAAACCGCCTCCGAAACTCCTTCGGCGTTAAGCCAATTATCTTCACAAACGCTTTACGACAAGCGCTCACGTCTTCATAACCCACGTCATAAGCAATCACTTCAAAGGTTTTCTTGGTTGATTCTAATAACTCACACGCTTTTTGGATTCTAAGGCGCTGTAGGTATTCATTCGCGTTAAACCCTGTTGCTTGTATAAAGTGGCGAGCAAAAGTGCGTTCCGATAGATGACTCTTTTCTGCCAGCGATGCCACGGTTAGGCGCGTATGAAACTTCGCTTGTATGTGTGTTTGAATTTTATGTATTACGTCGTCACCATGATCGAATCTTGGGTTGAAGCTTTGGTAGTAACGCTGCTCTCGCGGTGCGGTGTCGATAATTAAGTGCTTGCCTAATTGGCGCATGATCGCGGGGTTAAAAAACTGCGCTACCAGCTCTAGGCCTAAGTCCATCCAAGACATTAAGCCACCCGCGGTAATTAGGTCGCCGTCGTTGATAATGATTTTTTCGCTGTTTATGTTGACTTCGGAGTAGAGCGTTTCGAGTTGTGCCGCCAGTCCCCAGTGGGTTGTTGCTGGGCGGTTATTGAGTAATCCGGTTTCCGCTAAAATGAAGGTGCCTGCACACACCGCGCAAATTACTGCGCCTTGCTTATGTTGTTTTATTATCCATTGGCTGAGCACGGTTTCGGGCGCAAGAAAGTATTCGTCGACGATGTTGGGCGGCAAGATGACGATGTTGTTTTTGCGTTTTTGGGCGGCTAATTTTGCGACGTCGGTTATTTCTACTTCGAAGCGGGCTGCGAGCGCGTGCTCTTCTGCGAAGCGGTTGGCGAGCAAAAACATTTCATACAGGCCCAGCGTTGCAGTTTGCATTGCGCCTGGGTAGTTAATTATTTGTATTTTCATCTCACTGGTTGTCATTTTTCGCTCTTTCCTGAACTTGTCTGTTTTTGCCTGTTTTATGCCGGTTTTGACTTTAGTGTATTGTGTGATGATTAGCAATAATAGCGTCACGGTAATAAACCGATCTCTTTAAAACATAAGTAAGGCAAAATTATGAACACTGAAAATACGACAGCCCTATTATTAATCGATTTTCAAAACGATTATTTCCCAACGTATAGCGGTGCTAAAAATCCGTTGGTCGGTACTGAAGCAGCAGCTGAGCAAGGTGCGAAGTTGTTGGCAGCGTTTCGCCAGCAAGGTTTGCCTGTTGTGCATGTGCGTCATGAATTTCCGACGGATGAAGCACCGTTCTTTTTGCCAGGTTCTGATGGCGCTCAGATTCATTCATCGGTTGCTGCACAAGCTGGTGAATCGGTTATATTGAAGCATCAGATCAATAGTTTTCGTGATACCGATCTGAAAAAAGTATTGGACGATGCGGGCATTACAAAATTGGTGATCGTTGGGGCTATGACGCACATGTGCATTGATGCAGTAACCCGTGCAGCGGAAGATTTTGGTTATGAGTGCGCGGTAGCTCATGATGCGTGCGCAACGTTGGATTTAGAATTTAACGGGATGACGGTGCCAGCCGCTCAGGTTCATGCGGCGTTTATGTCGGCGTTGAGTTTTGCTTATGCCAAGGTGGCAAGTGCTGATGATGTGATTGCGGAGTTGTGATAAGTGGGGTCAGGGTAAGTGGGGTCAGAGTAAACTTTATTCTATTGCCTTAAAAGGGCGTTCCATTTTCTTTGGATGCATACTTTTCCCAGTTAATTTTTCTATTTGGTCTTTAAATGTGTCGCTGCCGATTACCATGCCTTTATTGGTTGCTTGACGAATATCGTTAATCATTTTTGCATCTAATTGATGTTTAAATAGGGCACGATAAGATGATTGCCTTGCTTGAGAGTCGTTGCTTATTGAAAGGTAAACCTGATGTGGAGTACAAAGCTGAGAGGCCTTACCTAGGGCATTGATTTGATAGCTTGACCAGACATATTCGGCAGGGTCATTAACCATATTAGCTCTTACTGGGTTGAGTTCAATATAACGATATAGTTGGATTAAGTATTCTTCGGTTTGCACTAAGCAGGACTTGAAACGACCTTCCCAAAGTGTTCCGGTACTTTTGTATGTGTAATTAAAATATCTGACATATTGTCTGCCAAGTGATTGCATCATAAGGCTAACAGCACTGGCTTTTTGAGGAGTACAAAGCAAATGAACATGATTTGTCATAAATACCCACGCGTGAATTTCAACATGAAATTTACGTGAGTACTCTTTTAGCCACCCAGCATAGGCTTTAAAATCTTGTTCAGACGTGAAGCAAACGTGGCGATTATTACCCCGTTGAATAACATGTTGAGGAATACCGATAGGGGATACTCTAGGTTTTCTAGGCATGTGCAAGATCCATTTGCAAAGTGACTTGAGTTAAAGAGTATAGCTGACAATTTTAAGTTTACTCTGACCCCATTTATTTGACCCCATTTATTTCTCAAACCAATTTATTGGCTTGAGAGCCTACAAGGATAAGAATTTGAAGCTGTTGAAATGGTATTGGATGTCAGCAATTAAGATGCTTCAAAATTTAGTAAGGGAACCACAAGCATCCTATTAAATTCGTGGGGTTCCCTCAGGCTCTGACCTATTTATTTATAATTATGAATCTAGTTGATTTAAAAACATAAGTTGCTCCGTTCCTGAAAATCGAGGTGTCCAATCAAAATCATCACTATCACCATCGTAGTGGTACTCTGTTGTTGAAAACACTATTTGAATATCATACTTAATGCATATCGATTTCAATGTGATCATATATCTATTTAAATCATCATTATGGATTTCATGTTGTTTAGGTGTATCTAAAATTAATGTTTTAAAGCACAATCTAGAATTTATAGCCATCAACTCTATAAGTGCTGCGTGATATGCTAAAACGGCACGATTTCTAGTACTACCTTTTAGTTGTGAAATGCTTTCTGTACCTAGAACAGGAATGAAATCATCTTTAAATGTTATATCTAAGCTTATATTGCTTGTATGAATAATATTTAGCCACTTTATTACTAGTTCCCTTAATTGAGATCTCAATTTTAAGATAGAAGGCAGGCGAGTTCTTTCTGTTGTATAAGATTGGTAGACTTCTAAAGATCTGTCTCTTTTATTAAGTATTTCAATATATTCTTTCTCTGATGAAATTAGTGAGTCGAGCTCATCTCTTTGCCCTTGAAGTACAAATATACGATTCTTAATCTCAGAGATCGAATCAACTAAAGCTGATATCTCAGATTTTCCAGTGAGTTTTTTTCGCTCATGATTTATGCTTTCAATTGTATGGTTGTACTGGCTTTTCTGTGACTCCAGAGTTTGAATTCTGATTAAGTCAGTATCAGTATTTCGTTGTAAATCTTTAATTTGATCTTTTAGATAGAGTAAGTTTTTACTATAAGAATCAGAGCTAGACGAAAATAATTGGCAAGAACTAGAACCACAGATCTCATTAAATGAAAGAAATACTCTTCGAGCTTCTTCATTCATATTTAATGTTTCGATCTCGATATTAATTTCATTTACAATTTGATTAATACCTGAAGTTCTATGTTGAATAGTATATATTTCTTCAGTGACTTTACGAATATCTTTTCTATGACTATGTATTATTCGATCAAGTGCAACAACTGAGTCATCATGAGTCGCACCTGAAGACTTTAGTGCTTCTAGCTCATTTTCAAGACTAGTAATTTCATGTGAGATTTCTTTGTAGTTTGTCAGAATATTTTTAGCTGACTGTTGAGCTATCTCTAGTCTTGATAATGAGTTTTTAACACGCCTGTCAAGAAATTCTAAATTGTTTTTTGCATCTAACTGTTTCTTTTTGACGTTAAATGAATTTTTTACTGGAAGCTCAAAAATAATTCTCATCATTTCAGAAAATTGATCTTTGATAAAACTTGTTGGCGGGCAATAGAGCTTTGAGTAACCATCATCCTGATCGAGGTAGAATATAGGAAGTAATGATGATATGTATGCATTTGCAGCAATATTCCCATTCGAAACTAATGTGTCAGTTTTCAATCCAAGTTTGTCAAATATAAATACTGAAAAATCTTTCTCATTATAAAAGTGTTTTGTTTGACCAGACTCATCAACAACGGTCATATTTAAATCACGACTATAAACTCGCTTTATGTTTATGATGCCATGACCAAAATCAACATTAAGTTCAACATACTTACAATGATTATAAATATCATTCCTGAAAACACATGGATAGCCCAAGCAAAATGCGATAGATTGCACAATTGGTGTTTTACCACAACCATTCGGTCCATATAGTTGTGTAACATGTTTACCGAAAGTTAACTTATCAGATTCCCAGCCATTTTGATTGATGGGATAAATTTTTATGTCTAATAATTTCATTCCAGCTCCAAGTCTAACTGTTTTGCAACACATATATTTCTATATGAATTGGCAATTCTTGATAAGTTAAATGATAATACATCATCATTTTTAATAGCTTTTGATATTACTTTCTTTCCAAGTTCCGTTATTAAAACTTTATTGGTTGCTTTATCAACAGAAATTAAGTTTGTTAACTCTAAAAAACTCAATGCTTTCACTGTTCTAATTCTCAAGTTGGCCGACCAACCAATATGTTGTACAGATCCTTTAAATCCAGTCATGCTTGATTCGATACTTTCTCCGACTAATTGACCAATTTCAGATACTAAAGGTTTTCGCTTATCTTTTGCTAGCAGTAATATAATCACACTGATTAAAGGGAGTTGAAATAAGGCTTCATTACTCAAAAGTTGGGTATGATAAGTATCAGATATATTTCTATTAAGATTAATAGATTCAGTAAGATCAATGTTGAAAAAGTCATCAAAGTTCATGATTTAATCCTGACAATCTCTGCCCAAAATGCGCCCAAAATTAGATCTCTATCTAGATCAAAAAGTAGCTCTTCTGCTTCAAGATTTTTTATGGCACTCACAACCAATGGCCTTAATTTATTTATATCAAGATAGGTATCATTTTTAATAATAGATGATAGAGTTGATTGAATAATAATCAATACTGATTGAAGATCAAACTCTGGAATGGAATGTCTATTATTTCTTACCCATAGATCCCAATTTGTCTTACAGCGACTGCAATATTCAATTTGCAAACTACTCGCTCCTACAGATGTAAGTAATCGCTGAATAATAGAAGCATTTTTTATCGCTTGATTATCACCACCAGCCGCCAACGTATCATATGCATCTTTTGAAATGCTCATAACAGATAGAAGATCATCTATCGAAACAGCTGCTTTTGTCTCAATAGAGTCAATGGTCAATTCATGAATGATTCCTGAAGACTTTTTCTCAATCAAGTTTAGTAATTTAATTAAAATCTCTTTTGACTCATTGTAATGAAGATCGATTTCACTAAATTTGTAAATTTTATCTCTAGCTAAAGATTCGAAAGTTTCATCAGTCAGTTTTAAATATTGAACATCTGTTTCAAATTTTATTTTAGATAGTTTTTCTTTTATACTTTCTTCTGATAAATCTCTTCCAACTTCTTTGCTGTATATCTGATTAAATTTACTAACAAGAATGTCCGAAAACTTATTTTCAAATTTTCCGCTTAAAATATCAAAGTGTAAGCTATTAACATCATCATGATTGTTAATATTTGTTTGAAAAACAATAGCATTGCAATAATTATCAAACATAATTGTATGTAATAACATCTTACCAAGAAAACTGTTTTTTATATTTGACTCATTCTGTGAATTTATTTTTCCTTTTTGAGTTAAAAGGCCAAAAAGCTCATTTAATGTCCAATTGTGATTCTGTTTACCGTTAGTTTTTACCTGATAAAAGATATAACCAAATCCATTTTCATTTACTTCTCTTACAACAAAGTCATCATGAAGATCACAATAAACACGGTCAATTCCGTTTCTTTCTAGTATTGAAAGAGATGCGATTGCAGCAGATCTAGCTTGGGCTCTAAACCGTCCAAAAGCATCTCTACCATTTTGCTCTCTTGGTTTGTGTTGATGAAGCATCGAATTTCCCTATTTTGCAACTTTGAAATATTTTGCTAACTCATCATTAAATATAATAAGTGGTCACAGTCACTTTAAAAATTGACTCAATTTCCCAAACGCTTATTGGAAATGCATCAAAAGATCAAAGGGGGAATGGCATTAAGCGGTGTGCTGTGGCTTTGTGTAAACGATAGCGCGGTGGCTATGGTTTCATCCCTGATTCTGATTTGATCACTTGTGTCGCTTTGACTGCATTCCTTGTGTGTTCAGACAATAACCGATTTTTACGCTTTTATTCAATCTATTTTTAATCATTCTGTATCAATTATGTCAAAAATATCATTGCAGAATAATGGTTTGTATCAGTGTGTATCTTAATGAGTTAGCGTCACAGTGACCATTTTACCTGAGTGTGACACATAAAAAGGCCTGCTTATTTTAAGCAGGCCTTTTGGGTTTAGTTTTCGCTGTTAGTCATGTTCACTTCAAAAACATCGCTTAAGCTAGTCACTATTTGGGTCTGTCACTTTCTACACAAGCCGTTTACAAAATCAGTCTATAAAAGCAGTTATAAAAGCAGACTGTAAAAGCGATCTTAGAACTGGTTCATTGTGTTGTCTTTACCAGACGCTTTAAGCGCTTGGTCACCAGAGAAGTACTCTTTATGTGCATCACCCATATCTGAACCAGCCATGTTTTGATGTTTAACACAGGCGATACCTTGACGGATTTCCTTACGTTGAACATTGGCAACATAACCCAACATGCCTTGGTCACCGAAGTATTCTTTAGCCAAGTTATCGGTAGATAATGCTGCTGTATGGTAAGTCGGTAGTGTAATAAGGTGATGGAAAATACCTGCTTCACGGGCCGAGTCAGATTGGAATGTACGAATTTTTTCATCAGCTTGGATAGCAAGCTCAGTGCCATCGTAATCAACACTCATTAATTGAGGGCGGTCGTAAGCTGAAACGTCTTGTCCTGCTTTTTGCATCGCATCAAATACTTGCTGACGAAAGTTAAGCGTCCAGTTAAACGATGGCGAGTTGTTATACACAAGCTTGGCATTAGGAACAACTTTACGGATTTCGTTAACCATGCCACCGATTTGAGATACATGCGGCTTTTCAGTTTCAATCCACAATAAATCAGCGCCATTTTGCAATGAAGTAATACAATCAAGTACACAACGTTCTTCACCCGTACCTGCACGGAACTTAAATAAGCCATTTGGTAGACGAGCCGGTTTCACCAGTTTGCCACCTTGCTTGAATACCACATCACCATTTTCAAGTTTTGCAGCATCAACCGCTTCAACTTCAAGGAAGCTATTGTATAGGTCGCCTAGATCGCCAGCA
>DATBNI010000603.1:0-7472 GCA_036554425.1 Psychromonas sp. | reverse complement strand
AATTTAGAAAAAGGCTATTTTAGTCATTTTCCGGCGGAGGGATAAAATTAACCCAATACTTTAAGCAGGGTCAAGGTGGCAGGCAAAGTTGGGATAAGCATCACCACCAGAAAGCCTAAAAAATAACGAATTGAATATGGGTCTTTAAAATTTTCTTCTGACACTGTCACTTCCTTCTGGGATTAAATATGTTAATCTTATTGATCTAAATCAATTTAAGTATACCCCGAACGGTCGTGGATTAGCAGCAACTAATTCCGTATTCTTTTTTAAAATAGGATCTTTTATGCAAGCCTTACAGTCAACGACAGCTTCCCCCGTTTGGTCTTACTTTTCGACTATTTGTTCTATCCCGCACACTTCTAAACACGAGCGACAACTTGCAGATTGGATAATTAATTGGGCAAAAGAAAAAAAGATAAACTGTGTCCAGGATGACATTGGTAATCTGATTTTAAAAAAAACCGCGAGTAAGGGCTATGAAAATAACACCGCTATTATTCTCCAGGCGCACCTTGATATGGTGGCGCAAAAAAACAGTAATATTGACCACGATTTCTTAACCGATGCCATTAAGCCTGTCATAGAAGGTGGATGGTTACGCGCCGACCATACAACATTGGGCGCAGATAACGGGATCGGCATGGCAGCTTGTTTAGCTGTATTGGCTGACAACACACTGCAACATGGCCCGCTTGAGGTGCTTTTAACCAGCGACGAAGAGTCTGGCATGACCGGCGCATTTGGCCTGAAAGCTGACGCACTGCAGGGGAAGATCCTGCTTAATACGGATTCTGAACAAGAGGGAGAACTTTTTGTGGGTTGTGCGGGCGGCGTTAACGTGAGTGTTACCCTCCCTTATGAAATAATGGAAAGTGAACCGGACGCCAGTGCTTTTGAAATTGTCCTGGCCGGCCTCAAGGGAGGACATTCCGGTTGTGATATTAATTTGGGCCGTGCCAACGCCATAAAAACACTGGTATCTGTCTTAAACAACCTGGAGGGCGTTCCCTTCCACCTTGCCTATTTTGAAGGGGGCAGTTTACGCAATGCGATTCCACGAGAGGCGCACTGCGTCATTGTTTGTGATCCTCAGTATCAAAATAGCGTAGAAATTATCATCAATACCCTGCAGCAAAAGCTGTGCAGTCAATTTCAAGCGTCTGAGCCTGATTTAGCGCTTGCGGTGAAATCCTGCGCCCTGCCAAATTTCATTTTAACCCATAAAAGCCAGGCTAACTTATTAAGCAGTCTGTCCCACTGTAATAATGGTGTATTCAGTATGGATAATGATTTTTCTGATGTGGTGCAAACCTCATCAAATTTAGGCGTTGTTTCACAAAACAGAAACAACCGTGGTGTTTTTGATATTCAGGTATTAGTACGTTCACAGGTTGAGCAGGAAAAACAAGCAGCAGCAGAAAAAATTGCGGAGCAATTTCAACAACATGATGCAACGGTTTATTTGACAGGTAACTATCCCGGCTGGACGCCAAACCCTCGCTCTGAAATTTATAAAACAATGGAAAAACAATATGTTAACCTCTTTGGTAAACAGCCCAAAGCCATGGTGATTCATGCAGGTTTAGAGTGTGGTTTGTTTAGCGCTCAATATCCGCAATGGGATATGATTTCATTCGGCCCGACCATTAAATTTCCGCACAGCCCAGATGAAAAAGTGAAGATCAACAGTGTTGATAAATTTTGGCAATTATTGCTGGCAACATTAAAAGCCATTGATTAATTGTTATTACATTTTTAACTAAGCATAAATCTAATGATTTTCTGTACACTTATGCGGCTTCAAACAGATATTAGCTGTTGTTGAAAGGCTCTAAGAATAATTGAATAATAGGTCTGCAGCGTCTAATAAAGAAAGCTGAAGACCTATTGCAATTAGTTACCCGTCTGTTTTTTCTTGATCTGCTCCACGTGCTCAATCAGCGTATCAACGGTCTCTTTTAATAAATCCAGTTCATCGAGGTTCAACTCGCCTAATTGTTCGAGGTTATATTCTATTGTATCAATAATCCTTTTATGAGGGCGCTGCATCGGTCTCATAAAATAACCGGTCACGGTAGCGACTATGGCACCAAAGAATAAGGTTGAGCCAATCACTATCCACAGCCCACCGATTAACCGGGCCGCATCAGATATCGGCGAATCAGCAATTCCTGCGGTGCTAAATGCAGCTACCCCCCAATACAGAGCATCTCCATAACTATCAATAGAGGCTCCTTTAACGTTCAATTCAGAAAAGAACATGCCGGCCGAAAATATTAACCATAACAGAATCAAAAGTAGCAGCATTGTAGTAAAAGGAGTGTGCAGGGAAATATCGTTAAAAAACCGCTGAAAGCGTGTCTTTTTGCTTTTCATCTTTTATTCCTTCTTATCAAAACAACACTAATTCCATTAAGTTAATGACCTATACTCGCTTTTTGTACTTTTTTTGAAACTAATACAACCACACTGCGGGCATTCACATTATAATGCGAACCCTTATGCACTCTTTCGTCGCCCTTTTTAGTGATATCAGAGGGAGAGGATAACGCTGTATCAATAGCACGGTACCACCTCTCTCCTTCAATATCGGGCAGCTCAAATGCAAGTCCCTGCCAGTACATATTAAACATAATATGTAGATCTTCCCCGTCTGCCCTTTCGCCGAGTGTCATTGCTAATGCCAATCCGCTTGGATCATACCAACCTGGTTTCCCCAGTTCACAGCCATGCCATAATATATCGGATAATCCGCTCTTGTTTATTTCACTGTTATAATATTTATTGCGAAATAAACGCGGGTGAGCTTTGCGAAAAGCGATCAGACGTTGCCAGAACTGCAGCATCGATTTATTAGTATTAATATCCTGCCAATTGAACCAGGATATTTCATTATCCTGACAATAAGCATTATTGTTCCCCCCTTGAGTTCGGCAAATTTCATCGCCTGCTACAAACATAGGGACACCTTTGGATAACATTAAAATGGCGGCAAAATTTTTGATTTGTCGCTGACGCAGGCGATTAATTTTAGGATCATCTGTTATGCCCTCCACCCCACAATTCCAACTTCTGTTATTTTCAATACCATCACGGTTATTTTCTCCATTTCCCAGATTGTGTTTATGGTTGTAGGAAACAAGATCATTAAGGGTAAAACCATCATGGGAATTAATAAAATTGATACTATTACTGGGTAACTCATATTGCTTCTGGTAGAGATCGGCACTGCCGGTAATTCGCCTGGCAAACGTACCCAGCATGCCTGCTTTACCGCGCACAAAATCACGCACATCATCACGATAAAGTCCGTTCCACTCAGCCCAACGATGTCCGGGGAAGGAGCCAACCAGATACCCTCCTTGCGCATCCCAAGCCTCAGCAATCACCTTAGTCTCGGCTAATTTTTCAGATAATTCAATAGCCCAAACGACGGGAGGATTGGCAATCAGATTACCGTCATCGCCGCGCGCTAAAATAGTGCCCTCATCAAAACGAAAACCATCAACGTGCATGTCTCGCACCCAATATTCTAAACAATCAACAATAAATTTTTCACCAATAGGATGGTTGCATTTAAAAGTATTACCGCATCCGGAATAATTACAGTAAATATTTTTATGTTTATCCATTAAAAAATAATAGCTGTCATTAGCAAAACCTTTAAAAGAGTAAACCGGCCCCTGATGATCACCTTCATCGGTGTGGTTAAAAACAACATCAAGAATCACACTAATATCAGCTTGGTGTAGCGCTTTAACCAGATCTCTAAATTCATCAAGGTGGTTACCTTCTTGTGGGTTTACACAGTATCCAGAATGAGGTGCAAAAAAATTAATGGTGCTATACCCCCAATAATTAACTAATTTATTGCCGTTAAAATAACGCACCTCAGAATCTTCAAATTCAAATACGGGTAACAATTCTACCGCCGTAATACCTAATGCAGTTAGATAGGGGATTTTTTCTATTATGCCCGCATAAGTGCCCGGATTTTTTACCCCGGAGGTAGGTGATTTAGTAAATCCGCCGACGTTCATCTCATAAATAATACTCTCATTGAGGTGATGGTTAGGGGGGCTATCACCCTGCCAGTCATAATCCGTTAGCTTGAGTACGCAACTGCGCATCGAAGTATGCAGATTATCACCCGCTTTGCAGGCATTATTTCGCTGCCATAAACTGCAGTTAATACCTTTTGAGTAGGGATCTATTAATACTTTTTGCGGATCAAAAATCAGCCCGTTTTCAGGTTGAAAGGGACCTCCAACACGGTAAGCATAATGCGTTTTTTCTGGTAAGCCTTTTACAAAAATATGCCAAAAATAAAAACTACGATGGATCAGGGGATCAAATAGAATAATCTCGTAAGGTTCAAGCGCATCATGCTGTTCAAACAGAAGCAACTCGACAGAGGTTGATCGTTCATCACAATAGAGGCAAAAATTTACCCCCTCATCTTCCACCGTTGCACCGATAGGGTGAGTTTTACCTGGCAGTAATTCGTACATTCCGGCACTCTTTATGTCACCAAAGTGTTATAACCAAACTGTAGTCAAAAACGGGTATTAATCAATGCCCCTGTTGCGCAACACTGCTGTTGGGATTAAAAGGGTCACTGCAACAGTCAAAGGGTGCAGTGACTCATTAACAGAAAAAGTGGATCATAAAAACCCGGATTTTTATAACAGTGGTATTGGCAGATTTGATGAAATTTCTACCGCTGAAATCCCTTCATATATTGCTGCATCAGCGCAAGATGTTCGGCCATTAAAGTATTAGCTTGTTCTTTCTGCGCTTCCGTTAACACTTGAAATGCCTGATGATGTGCTTTTAACATCTGCAACTGGCGATCAACCATCAAAGCCTGATGTTTGCTTATCATTTCACGTGCTTTAGATTCGTTAAAAGTGGGGTTATTTAACAGTGCTTGTGATTCTGCCATATGGGCCTGCATGCTGGTCATCATGTTTTGCTCATTTCGCGCTGCAGCCATAGCCGTTGTCATAATAGATTGAATTTTCTGCTGCTGCTCAGCTGTCAGGTTTAATTGTGAGAACATCATGCCGCCATACATCATGCCGCCATTCATCATGCCGCCAGACATCATGCCGCCATGCATCATGCCGCCATACATCATGTCGCCATTCATCATGCCGCCTCGATTATTTTGCATATATCCGTGCGCCTGGCTCACTGAAATATTGGCAAAAGTAAGGCCAAGGGCCAATGCCACTATGCTAAGTGTTTTATTGTTCATCTTATGCTCCCGATATTTAATGGTTAAATAAGGTTCAAGTGCAAAATTTGTATTTTTCTTATAGAGATAAACACAAAGAAAAGAGATTACCCACTCGATGGATATCTCTCAAAGTATAATAGGCATTGCACATTACGCTCGAACAAAGCGATAAAAGTTGAAAATAAAAAACCGGGCAGGGCTGAGCTTTTGAGTGTTATTTTTAGGCCGCTTAAATGAAGATAAAATCAGCGGATCTGTTCCAGATGATTGTTGCTAGCTTTATTAATTACGCCTAAAACCTTCTGAAAATAAAGGTCACAGTCATTCCTATTTTTTATAACACATTGTAATTAAACAGACAAAGCAGCTAAATAGAACAGATCTGAATTTTTACTCGCATATTGTGAAACAAAGATAATTTATTGATCTAAAGAGAGTGGAAGAGCAGTTTTTACCTGACGGGCGCTTTACTGCCGTACTCTTTTTATTTAATCACGTTTTATATAATAACTTTATTTTTAAAATGCTTAACGTAAAAAAGCCCACAGGTATTTTTTTTGAGGAGAATTTAAAAGCGTGGAGACAAGCTCACTTTGTCTTTAGGCGGATTCACCCTGCCAACTGAAATGGTGATTGGCTTTTCGGGTGACCAGACCTTTTTCTAATAAACCAAAAAAGATGAGATCCACTTCTTCGCCGCTGATTGCAAGCTTATCGGCAATCGCTTTTTTAGTGCAGCGAACATCGCCCTTGAGTAACACATCCAGTGCTTTTTGAAATAACATATCAGAGCGCGAGATAACCATTTCACTCTCTGCAACCGGGCTGTTCTGAGCAACTTCCGACTGTTGCTGGCGGCTTGGCTGCAGGCCCCCTGCCAGAGTGCGTCTAAATCTCAGCTCTTCCCCGATTAAGCCGACAAAAAATGCCGCAAAAAGATCCAATAATACAGATAAAAACACCACCAGCCCCAGTTGAGCATCCGTGGCATTGATATTAAGTCCGTCGGCAATACTGCCAATCAGACCAAATACTGAGCCTTGACTGGCAACCGGTAAATTGTCTCTCTGCACGGCCAGTTCAACCTGCCCTTGCCGCAGCAAAGCATTCTCTTTTTGAATCCTGACAACGCCCGTTGCGATACGGTTGAGCTCAATATATTTTTCGGCAGCAATATTGTTTAAATCAATCTGCTTCTCGAGCGCCGCGATCTGCAGATTAAAAACAGCCACTTTATTTTGCTGTAGATCAACATAGCGTTGAGCAGTATTAGTCGCACTATTAATGCCGCCTATACTGCCGCCAATTGAGATGGCAGCCAATACGCTATAAAAGGAAAAGGCCGAAAAGGCCGCGATCAAATGACGCCTTGCGATACGTTCACCAAATTCATACCACGCAAAAAACTTACCCAATTCAAAAATCACCGCTAATGCGCCAAATAGCACCTTCATCCAGGGGTTTTCGTCAATAGAAAGAAATAACAATAGAGAAAATATTATCGAGGCTAAAATGGCTGCGCCGGTGAAACTGTATACAACTGTCATCGCAAAAGCACCTTTTGTATGCCGTATACGCGTCTTTTTTAAATTATGCATGCTGTGCTAAGAATAGTGAAATGGAAAATTGGAGCATATTGTAGATTGCCGATAGAAAAAATACCAGTCATCACCGGAGTAGAGATGAAATTATCATAAAAATGTATTATTTTCAGACTTGTTAGTTAAGCCCCTATCTGCTGACCAAACGCGCTGCGGCATCAAAGGAATCCACCTTCACTTTATTGACATCCAAATGCCTCCCGGCTTCTAGATGCGGTTTGAGGTGCACCCGCGCTTAATAGAGTCTTTACCAACTGATTTATTATTAATCATCATTATTTTTACTGCGCAGATTTTTAACCCGTCCCCTTTGGGTTTTTTTATCCATACGTTTGCGCTGTGATCCTTTTGTAGCTCTGGTCGCCCGACGTGCTTTTTGAACCACCGCCGCCGAGACAATCAGATTCTTTAAACGCTGCAGTGCATCGTCTCTATTTTTCTCTTGGGTGCGATGACTCTGCGCTTTTATTATTATCACACCATCGCTGGTGATGCGACTGTCGGATAAGGCTAATAATCTCTCTTTATAAAAATCGGGTAAAGTTGATTTTTTGATATCAAAGCGTAAATGAATCGCACTAGAAACCTTATTCACATTTTGCCCGCCTGCTCCCTGTGCTCGAATT
>DATBNI010000600.1:0-2293 GCA_036554425.1 Psychromonas sp. | reverse complement strand
TCTTCACAACATGAAATCAGCGCAGCCAAACCGAGATTTAGTGCTGATTACAAACTATCTGCTGTTAATGGTTTATCCCCCTGTGCACAAGGAACACAGTACCAGATCCCACTAAAAATTTCCCCTATGCGTTTCATCCCGTGGGTAAGTAGAGCACAAATATGATCTAAAAACTGCGCCGGTTAACCGCCCATCGAGCCGGACTGCCATGGCAGTCCCAAGCAGGCAAAAATAATGGATAACATTTACATCCCCACAGAAAGTAAGTACTCTTGCGCGTTTCCTGTTATATGAATGTACGCATTCCTGTAATGACTCAGATTTAAAATACATTTTTAGGGTGGTAAATGTGACGGCCAAAGTAATTTCAGAAGTAACGGCAAAAAAAACGCATAATCTAACGACTATATTAACCTTTATTGTGCCTTCATTAATCGGCCTTTTACTCTTTATGACACCTGTTTCTTATCAGGGTGACATTACCATACCCATTGCAATTGTTGCTAAGGCGCTGCTCAGTCTGCTCGGTGATTCAATAACAACCGTTGTCACGGGTGTTGTGCTTTTTACTGCTTTGCTGACGCTGATCAATAAATTTTTCAAGATCCCCTTTATTCAAAACAGTGAT
Source organism: Psychromonas sp. (assembly GCA_036554425.1). Lineage (GTDB taxonomy): Bacteria > Pseudomonadota > Gammaproteobacteria > Enterobacterales > Psychromonadaceae > Psychromonas. The sequence continues at coordinate 1,665 of DATBNI010000600.1, read as the reverse complement.
TTTTTAAAGGGTTTATTAGATGTTTCACCCGTCTGGTTGGTGATCCGCCTGCTGGGTGCCATCTTTATTGTGATGACTTTTTTTACCGTCGGCCCTGAAGCCATTCATTCCGGCAATACCGGCGCACTGGTTTTAAACGATCTGCTGCCGGTGCTATTTTGTGTATTTATTTTTGCAGGAATGTTGCTGCCGCTTTTATTAAATTTCGGGCTGCTCGAGCTGTTTGGCACATTATTAACCAAGGTGATGCGCCCGGTGTTTAATCTTCCGGGTCGCAGTGCGATTGATTGCATGGCATCCTGGTTAGGCGATGGCAGTGTGGGCATTTTGCTGACCAGCAAACAGTATGAGTCTGGTTTTTACACCCAGCGTGAGGCGGCGGTTATCGGGACAACCTTCTCTGCGGTTTCCATTACCTTCTCTTTGGTTGTTCTCTCACAGGTTAGACTTGAACATCTGTTTGTGCCTTTTTATCTGGCCGTTTGTGCTGCCGGTGTGGTTGCTGCGATTGTAGTGCCGAAACTTCCCCCCCTTTCCTGGAAGAAAGACAAATATATTGACGGCAGCGGGTTATGTGCCGATGATGAGTTAACACCTGCCGGGCATAATGTTTTCTCATGGGGTTTGGAGCATGCTTTAAACCGAGCGGAAAACACGCCCGGTTTTAAGGCGACTTGTGTTGACGGATTTAAAAATGTCATTGAGATGGTCTTTGGTGTTATCCCGGTTATCATGGCAATTGGTACAATGGCGCTGGTTGTTGTTGAATACACGCCTATTTTTGAGTATCTGGGTTATCCCTTTATTCCTTTTCTGGAATTGCTGCAGATTCCGGAAGCCGCCGAAGCATCAAAAACCATTGTGGTGGGTTTTGCTGATATGTTTATTCCCTCTATTCTTGCGGCTTCAATCGAATCGGATATGACCCGTTTTGTTATTGCGGCAATGTCTGTTACCCAGCTTATCTATATGAGTGAAATAGGTGCGTTAATGCTGGGCAGTAAGATCCCGGTCAATGTTGCTGAGCTCTTTGTTATTTTCATTTTAAGAACCTTAGTGACTTTGCCTGTGATCGCCGGCATTGCACATCTGATTTTTTAACCCTGCTCAGGAAATTAAATAAATATAATGGATACTTCTGCTTATCTGCATGCATTAACCGCACTCTTTGTGATTATCGATCCGATCGGTGCCGCCCTTATTTTCAACTCCTTAACCGGGGATTGTGATAAGAAGCACCGCACCCTGATGGCGGTAAAAGCGGTGCTTATTAGTTGCGTCATCCTGATCCTGTTTGGCAATTACGGGGAAGCCCTTTTTGCCCACCTGGGTATCAATATCAATTCACTGCGCATATCGGGTGGTTTACTGCTCTTTTACACGGCCTTTAATATGATTACAAAAGCAACAGGGATCATGTCTGCCGGCAAGCATGATGATATTTCAGTCTTTCCCATGTCTATTCCTATGATTTCCGGGCCGGGTACATTAACGCTTTCGATTCTGCTTTTTTCGCACACCACAGAGATAACCGGCAAGCTTGCGGTGTCAGGAGCGATTATCAGCATCTTGGCGCTTACCCTGTTTTTTATGCTGGTTTCTAAATACCTGAAGAAGATTATCGGTAAGACGGGTGATGAAATTTTAAAGCGTTTCTTCGGGGTT
>DATBNI010000599.1:0-4895 GCA_036554425.1 Psychromonas sp. | reverse complement strand
TGTTTCAGGTATACCTATTGCCGCCGCCTCGTACTGATCAACAAATTGGAGTAGATATTTAGCTGCCCCTTTCGCTAACGACATACCTGATCTGCCGCCGTCTGAATCTAAAAATTTAAACTCTTCCCGCTTATATCCATGTTCGTAGATATGTTCAGCAAACGCATCGACCAAAGCTTCTTTTGAGTTATATTTTATTATTTTTGATGGCATCATTTTTTCTCTGTTAGTTATTCTCGGATTATTTATGAATCTTCGGCCCCTATAACCTCTGCATATTTATATCAGTCTTCAATAAAGTCCCAGAGGAGCGCCAAGATTATATTCATAAGCTCTCTTGGTTATGTTATTAAATCCAATATTTTCCGAAGGATATTTTTATTAAATTTTTCGTAACAAGTAGCAGATTTTTTCTATGGGGGAGGAATTGTGCATTGTAGCAAATGGCAGTCAGGTGACAGCCAACCCTCGATATTAGAACCTTTAAATTGACGGCTAAATCTTTCATTGAGCGGAAAGAATCAACTTCACAGCGAGCAAGGTGGATTACTAACCGATTGATATTGGTATTGGATTTATGCTCAGTTTTTAGGTCATATAATTTCATTAGTATTTTAATTTTTATCTTATTAAAGTTAAGATTATTTTTTATTTTCAGGAAAGCGCTCGACAATAAAACTAGCAGAAAACCCTATGCTGTTTACTTGATCTCATCAACCCACTTAGAACATTTACGTTGCAAACACTCAAACGAAATACACTGTTATTTTCATGGAACGCTTGAACTAAAAAATATTTACTGCGATCTGCTTTTTTAGTCTTTGTTGATTGGTAGGAGGCTATTCAACAGGAGGAATAAGTTTAAATTTCATGAAATTTCTGTCCTACAGGTTCCCTACACGACATTACAGTGCCTTTGAGTATGCACTTTTTTACAACAAACATCACCTTACAGGTGAATTTATAAACAAAATAAAAAGACTTAGTTAGATTAAAATAAAATATTTACTTTACAACCTCCTGAATTAAGATGGAATAAGCAGGTCTTTATTGTTATGCCGCACTACGCTCTTTAAGCATATAAACCCACTAGGAGCAGATACGAAAATTCCCGTACGTTTTTCTTGAGCAATCAGCAAAAGCGAGGACAGCCAAACCTTTTTATAAATAAACCAGACCAATGCGGCTACGGATTCCCCGTCCATTTTTATTGAAATGAACGGCTGCTTTAGCAAGAGAAAACATGGCACGAATTAAACGACAGTTTAGGTTTATGAGAAGACTCGGCCTAGATTTCTCTAACCTCAGCCAGTACAGGGACGTAATGTCTGAGGTGGTGCGTTAAAAAGCGGTTGGGCATTTCAATATCAAAAAATGGCTCGGAGCAGCCTTTCTTTTGGTTACTTTTTTTTGTCTGTTCAAAGAGCAAAACTCTCTCGAACTTCGAAACTGCGTTTCGGTTTGTCATCTGAGCGCAGTCAAGGGCGGAAGACCAACAATGAAAGTTAAAATATCAGCCTCCAAGCGAAAGCTTACGAATAAACGATACGGTTATATGCAGCAGATAAATCTGGCGGCAAGGTAATCAGCGGTGATCCAATTTAAAATACTTCCCAGAGTTCCGCTATTTTTCCATAGCAGCAAAAACGGACTGCTTATCCTGCTGATGATAACCATCTCCGCCCGCTTTATATTGACTCGTTTCAATAAGCTGCGCAAATAGATTAACTAACTTTGGATCGTGTTTTGTCCCTTTTTCTCCGTGTAATATTTGCATCGCCTGTTGGTGTGTATTTGCTTGGTGGTAGGTGCGTGATTCTGTAATCGCATCATAACTGTCGGCCACGGAAATAATGCGAGACAGGATAGGTATCTGCTCTCCTGCTAGTTGATCAGGGTAACCTTGACCATTGAAATATTCATGATGATGGCGTACGACATTAGCAATAGCCGGTGAGTTTTTTATACCTAATTTTTTGATAATATCTTCCCCCTTCTGCGAATGGGTTTTCATTATCTGCCACTGTTCAGGATCCAATCTACCCGCTTTTAAGAGAATTTCATCTGGGATGCCAATCTTGCCAATATCATGCAAAGAGGCACTTATTTTAAGGATATTAATTTTAGCTGCTGATAATTGATAAGCGACTCCCAGAGCTTCCGATAGAGCGATCACCCGCTGAGAGTGGCGTTGTGTATGCAGATCGCGATGTTCTAAAGCACATATCAATGCTTCAGTACAGAGGCAAAGTTGATTATAATCGAGCTGTTTCTTATCCATGAAGCGCTCCATAGTTATGACTACTCTTTAAGTCAGACGGAAGTAATTAATACACCAAGCACAACCGAATAACAATATGCGCTCTGTCAAAATGTAATCAAAAGCCAAGGGTATGAGATAAAAATCGGGGCACATAAGCCTTTTTATCAATAAACTAAAGCAATGCGGCGATGGATTCCCCATCCATTTTTCTTGTAGTGAATAGCTGTTTTAGCAGTGGAAACATGAGAAAATCGAACGCCGGTTCAGGTTTATGAGCGTACTAAACTCTGCGTACGCTTTGTTTCCACTAAGCTCTGCACGCACATGAAAGTAACAACAAGCTCACAAGCGAAAGCTTACAGATAATCAGTGCAATATTACTACGCGAAGCATGACAATAAAAAAACAAAGCAGGCTAAAGCCCGCTTCTGCTTATTTAATATTAATCCGCCCCACCATGCCAGCTTCTTTATGCCCGGAAATAGAGCAGACCATTTCGATATTATCCCCTGTTTGTACAGGTACAAAATACCATTCTACCGACGCGTGAGGACCGACTTCAATTTCAGTGATATTACCTTTAATTTCCGCCAATAAATCCCCTTTTTCAGTAACCAGTTCAACTTTACGGGTGAATATTTTTTCAACAAATTCAAATGCTTCTAATTCATGTTTAGTTGCATCCGTATTGACCAGGACAAGCTTATAGGCCTGTCCTGTGACTAAATTGAGCTCATTGGGTGAAAAGTACATGCCCTTTGTATTGCTGCCCATTTCTAATTTAAGGGTAATAACATTAGCGCGGCTTAAATCGCCTTCTGCCAATGTAAAAGAGGCGTAAACTAATGCGAATGCCAACGAAAATATTGTTAATACAGTTTTCATCGTAATTTCCTTATCTCGTAATTAAAATTAACTAACGAATTGACTTATTAATAACTCATACTTAACTCTAGACAAAATTTGAAAATTCACCTGTAATCATTGACCTAAGAATAAAAAAACGCTATCTGCACTAAGAATAGCCAATACAAAGAGACCGCCATGGGGAGCTATCTGGTAACAATCCACACTAGCTCGGCTAGGTTAAACTTTCTGCATGCTGCAAATACCGATAGCCTGAACCATCAAAACCTTACATTGCATATCTATTAGCGACTGTTTTCCGGTTTTTTTTACAGCCCTTGAGGTTAAAGCGGGCCTGGTTTAAAGCGATAAAAAACAAAAAGTTGATAGCCAACAATCCGCTCCTCCTCCCCCATTACGGCTATTCCCCTATAATAAAAGGGTATAACTTCGCTGGCTTCATTGCACTAAATTCTTTATAGTTAATATTTAAATTTATCAGTACCCATTAAAGAGTAAAAAATATGACTGGAATCATTAAAACATCCGAAGAAATCGAAAAAATGCGTATTGCCGGGCAACTGGCTGCAGATGTATTGACGATGATAGAACCTTTTATTCAAATAGGGGTCACTACTAATGAATTGGACAAAATCTGCCATGATTATATTGTTGACGTGCAAGGCTGTATCCCGGCGCCCTTAAATTACCACGGTTTTCCAAAATCAGTCTGCACATCTGTTAACTATGTGGTCTGTCATGGAATTCCCAATGATAAAGCATTAAAGGACGGCGATTCAATAAACATTGATGTCACCGTTATTAAAGATGGTTATCACGGTGATACCTCAAAAATGTTTTTGGTAGGCAAGCCCTCTATTATGGCGGAACGTTTGGCACGTATTACGCAGGAGTGTTTATATATAGGTATTAAGTTAGTAAAACCCGGTACACGTTTGGGCGATATTGGTGCAGCAATTCAAAAACATGCAGAGAAAAACAGTTATTCTGTGGTACGAGAATATTGCGGTCACGGTATTGGCACTGGCTTTCATGAAGAGCCTCAAGTGTTGCATTATGGTAAAGCCGGTACGGGTGAAGTGTTAAAAGCAGGACAGTGTTTGACCATTGAGCCGATGATCAATGCAGGTAAAAAAACCTGCAAAGTCCTTAATGATGAATGGACTGTTATTACAAAAGATAAAAAATTATCCGCGCAATGGGAACACACTTTATTAGTCACTGAAACAGGCGTAGAAATATTAACCCTGCGCCCGGAAGAGACCATCGCACGTATTATTAATCATGACTAATTCAAGTCCTCAGAATTAAATTTTTCTGTTGATGTAATGGGTGTTTTGCACCCATTACTTAGCCCTAATTAACCAGAGGTTAAAATGGATTTTGAACAGCTTTCCCCGAACAACATACCCGAAGACAACCTGACACTGCCCTTCTTAAAAAATCATTTAAATGATTTCCACGAATGGCAGGTTGAGTGCTTTAAGAATAAACATAAAATCGCCGAAATTGTGACACTGCGTGCGCGTTATATTGATCAACTATTAACCCGCCTGTGGGATCATTGGGGACTCTCGTTGAGTGATGATCTCTGTCTTGTTGCTGTTGGTGGTTATGGTCGCGGTGAACTGCATCCCAAATCTGACATTGATCTGCTTATTCTTTCAAAAGAGGGATTTAATGAAGCCTCAGAAACAAAAATAAGTGCCTTTATTACCCAATTATGGGATCTTAAACTCGATATTGGTAACAGCGTACGTACCCT
>DATBNI010000262.1:0-8877 GCA_036554425.1 Psychromonas sp. | reverse complement strand
CGTAGAGACTAATATGCGGGAAAGGTATTTCGATTTCCTGTTTATCAAAAGCTATTTTTATTTGCTCATAAATTGAATTTTTTAATTCTAAAAAGTTTTCCCGCTTTACCCAGACTGAAAATTGCAAACTCAGGGATGAATCCTCAAACCCTTGAAAAATATAGACAGGTTTGGGCTCCTCCAGTGATAACGGATTATCAGATGCGACCTGCTGCAAAATAGTTTTCACCTTCTCAATATTTTCTTTATAGGCGATACCGATTTTCAGATCCAGTCGCCGAATCGGGAATTTGGTTAAAGTGGTCACCTCGGATTTAATTAAGGTTTCATTAGGCAAGCGGACAAATAAGTTATCAAAGGTGCGCAGCTTAACCGACAGCAGGTCAATGGATAAGACTTCCCCCACCGTACTGCCCACACGGATCACGTCCCCTACGCGGAATGAGCGCTCCGCCATCAGAAAAATACCGCTAATAAAATTGGACGCTGAGGTTTGTGAAGCAAAACCCACCGCCACTGTTAGTACGCTGGCTGCGCCCAGCAGTACGTTGAGATTAAAACCCATCTCTAACATAGCTGAAAAAACAAACAGTATAAAAATAACATGATAGACCAGTCTCTTGATCAGCGAGGCGGTCTGCAGGGTAAATACTTTTTCACTAAAGCGGGTACTGTAATAACTAAGCAGCTTGGCAAAGATAAAACCTAATATTAATAATAAACAGGCACGCAGCAGTTTAGCGAGGTATTCGATATTAAAAATATCGGTGAGGTAATGCCATATATCATTCATTCATTTTTTTCCCTTAGTTAAAAATCGCACTGAAGGCGCGTATTAGCTGACCATGTCCTGCATTTTTTCTTGGTCCATTGACGAATAACGTTTCCAGCGGGGCCTTACCTAATTTTAGCTGTGCAAAATCACCATCATCTTCTCGGGTCAGAGTGACATTTTGCGTCCATAATTGACCATTTTCAGCGGCATAAAGTGATAACAGGGGAGCGGGTAAGGCGACTCTTTCAAAAAGCAGATTGTCATCGGCATTATTATGGATAATCAGCGGCGTTGTCGCCCTCAGGATGCGATAGGGTATTTTCTGTAAATCTAAACGGCCACTGGTGACACTGGCGTAGCATAACTCACCGCTGCAGGTTGACGGGCCAAACCAGGTATCTGAAAGGCGCTGAGTGGCGAGTTCCTGCAATAAGGAGGTTTTGTTGTTAATTAAATTGATCCGCACATAAATAGGGGTACTAACATATAAAATTACACTGGCACCCGCATCAAGGTTGATGGGAGAAACCGGCCGGCAAACGACAGGCCTGTCCGCCAATGCCGGTAATAACTGAATATGATTACTGCTGCTGTTGACAACATAGCGTGTGACGTCTTGATAATAACAGGGCGAAAATTGGCCGACTATTTTGTGCAGTCTATTATCGTTAGCATCAACTTCCTTTTCTCGTTGAGAATGGATCCGCCATTCATAATCGCTATGCTCTATCACCACTGATAAAGGGCCAATGTCCAGCTGCAGACAACTGTCTTTATCGAGGTTAACTTCTCCCCACCAGGGACTCTCATTTTTCATAATTGCTATGCTCTTTATTGATTTTTATAATTAATTTTTTACTGCGCCTAAATAGACTGCTTAATCATTGGAATGACTATGCTGAGTGGCATTGTTCTCATCGATTTCCCCTGCTGCCATGAGCTGACTTAACTCCTCTTCAAGTTCGATAAAGAGCTGCTGGTAATTGCTATCAAATTTATCTTCGGAGCTACTTTCCTGCCATATTTTGTATAAAGAACGTTTACCTTTTGCATCGGCATCCAAGAATTTATGGCGCAGCTTAGTCACGTTATCTTGAGCAAAGCCTAAATCTATCAAGGCTTGTGTTCCCAGCTCGACGGCGGAACGATATGTCTCACTGATAATATAGTCTGCCCCGGCATGTTCAAGCGAATAATAATGACCGCGGTCATAAGCGCGTGCGAGAATTTTTACCTGCGGGTTAGTGTGTTTTATATATTTCACTAACTCAGTCGCACGTATTTTATCGTCGATCGCAACAATCAATAATTTTGCCTGCTCAATGCCGGCAATGCGCAGAAGATCCGGGCGTGTCGCATCCCCGTAATAACTCTTTATATTAACCTGCCGTAAACGGTCGACCATGCTTGACTCATGATCTATCACCACTGTCGGCACTTTATTGGCGACCAGTAAGCGATTAACTACCTGTCCAAACCGGCCCGCTCCGGCAATAATGACACAACCAGTTTCATCAATCTGATCCTGTTCTCGTTGGTTACTGGTTTGCTGATAACGCGGTAAAATAACCTTATCGAAGAAAATAAACAGGGCGGGTGTGAGGAACATCGACAGGGTAATGACCAGTGATAAAGGCGCGGCTATTTCCGGGGGTAAAACATGCTGTTGTACCGTAAAGCTTAATAGAACAAAACCAAATTCACCCGCCTGGGCGAGGCTCAAGGCAAACAACCAGCGATCACTGTTGTTAATTTTAAATATCAATGCCAGAAAAAATAAAACTGCCGCTTTTAATAATATAACCCCTAAGGTTAACGCGACAATCACAACAAACTGCGAATATAAAATATAAAAGTCTATTCCAGCGCCTACTGTGATAAAAAACAAACCCAGTAAAAGCCCTTTAAAGGGCTCAATATTAGACTCTAATTCATGGCGAAACTCTGAGTTTGCTAATACGACACCCGCTAAAAAAGTACCCAGTGCGGGTGATAAATCCACTAAACTCATTAATGCGGCGATACCTATTACTAACATCAGTGCCGCGGCGGTAAAAATTTCTCGTAATTCCGATCTGGCGACAAATTTGAATAAAGGACGGCTTAAATAATGTCCGCCAGAGACGACCCCGACAATGGAGGTAACAACAGCGAGTGCGTAAGCCCAGCTGGGTAAACCTGCCACTAAACTCCAGTGATCATTGTGCTGCGCTGCGCTTGATGCCAGCTGTTGTGCTTTTTCAATAAGTTCGGGCAGGGTCATTAATGGAATTAATGCGAGCATAGGGATAACGGCAATATCCTGAAAGAGCAAAACTGAAAAGGCATTTTTGCCACCTGCTGTTTTGCTTAAGCCTTTTTCATTAAAGGTCTGCAGCACAATAGCCGTTGAAGAAAGTGAAAAAATCAAACCTATGGTTAAGGCGGTTGTCCAATTTTCGACAAAATAGGATGCAATCCACATCACTGACAGTGTTGTTAAACTAACCTGAAGTCCGCCTAATCCCAGCAGTCGGTTGCGCATTTTCCAGAGCATTTTTGGTTCGAGTTCCAGACCCACCAAAAACAGCATCAGGACAACCCCAAATTCAGCAAAGTGCTGAATACTGCTGGTCTCATCGCCCACTAAACCGATGATCGGACCGATCACAACTCCGGCTATTAAATACCCGAGCACCGAGCCTAGTCCGCAGCGTGTAGCAATAGGGACGGCTATTACCGCAGCGGCGAGATAAATAAAGGCAGAAACAAAGTATTCAGTCATAAAATTTCTTATTTTAGCTCGTCATGTTGATTAATCCATAAACAGGATTAATAGCTCATTAAGATAACGATGGCCTAATGGGCTTACCTGCCAGCTATGCTCATTTTCAATTAACAGATCTTTTGCAATTGCCGCATGAATGCAGTTAGCAATAGATTTGAGAGGTAATCCGGTAAAATCTTCGAATTCAGTAAAGGGGATATCTTCAAATAAGCGCAGGCGATTGATCATGTATTCAAAGGCTAAATCACTTTTTTCGACTGGATTGGCCTGATCCAGGTATGCGCGTGCCGGCTCTAAATAACCCTTTGGATGTTTGACTTTAGTGGTGCGTAATATTTTATTCTGCAGAGGCAGGGTCAACTTGCCATGGGCACCGCAACCTATGCCGATATAGTCACCAAATCGCCAGTAGTTTAAGTTATGTAAACATTCAAAACCTGCTTTACAATAAGCAGAAATCTCGTATTGAAGATAACCATTTTGAGCCAGTAAATCTTGTCCTTTTTTTTGAATATCCCATAACAAATCCTCTTTAGGTAATGTGGGCGGGTGGGAAAAATACTGAGTATTTGGCTCAATGGTGAGTTGGTACCAGGAAAGGTGGGTTGGGTTAAGGTCGACAGCTGTTTGCAAATCCTCCAGTGCATCAGCAAGGCTTTGATCCGGCAATCCGTGCATTAAATCTAAATTAAAGGTTTTCATGCCAACGTGATGGGCTTGTTGTGCCGCCGTTTTTGCTTCCTGCACACCATGAATACGGCCCAGTTTAGTCAGTTTATCCTGTTGAAAACTTTGTACGCCAAAGGAGAAACGATTGATGCCGACAGCTTTAAAGTCGGCTATTTTTTGATTCTCAATCGCCCCCGGATTGGCTTCTAAGGTGATCTCTATATTTTCTTTGAAAGGGATCTTTTTCTCTATTTCTGTTAATAACCAGCCGATACCGGATGCTGATAATAAACTTGGCGTCCCGCCGCCAATGAAGATAGTTTCTAATACTCTGCCCTGCACATAAACTAGATCATTACTGAGATCCTCCAATAAAGCGTGCAGGTAATCCTGTTCAGGAATCTCTCCGCGTAATTTATGTGAATTAAAATCACAGTATGGACATTTTTCAATGCACCAGGGAATATGGATATAAAGGCTTAGCGGAGGAAGTTTTAACATGAAATACTCGAAATTGTTGGGAGAAAAACGCAGACCATAATCTGCGTTTATTGTTGTCTGGATATCTTAAGTTAACCTAATTGCTGTTTAAGTAATTCAACCAATTTGGCCAGGGCTTGACCCCGGTGGCTCAATTCAGCTTTACGTTCTTTACTTAATTGTGCTGAGGTTGATTGTTCACTCTCAACCCAAAATACCGGATCGTAGCCGAAGCCATTTTCGCCCTGCAGCGATTCTGTGATGCTACCCTGCCAAGTGCCCTGGCAAATAATCGGCGTAGGATCGAATTGATGGCGTAAATAAACCAAGACACATTGGAAACGCGCACTGCGATTCTCTGTGCCTATGCCTTCTAATTTATTTAATAAAAGTTCAATATTTTCCTGGTCAGTTGCATTTTGGCCAGCGAAACGCGCAGAATGAATGCCCGGTTGACCACTCAAAAAATCGACTTCTAATCCGGAATCATCGGCAATGGCGGGTAACCCTGTTACTTTCGCTGCATGACGTGCTTTTATAATGGCATTTTCCACAAAGGTTGTGCCGGTTTCTGCAACGATTGATACTTCAAACTGACTTTGTGGTAGCACTTCGATCGAAAAGCTGTTCAGCAGTTCGCTCATTTCTTTTACTTTACCTTTGTTGCCCGTGGCTAATACCCATTTTTTTTTCATCTTATCGGCGGTCCTTTATTCTCTTTACTTAATACCAAATCCATTAAATTATGCCCATTTATGCAGGTTAAAGCGCATGCTAGCTTAGTTATTAATTTGATTCATAACATCCTGTTATTCCCCACTACGTGGCCAGCTAAAGCTGTTCAAAATCATTCCCTACTATTTTGTATAATTAGAATAACTAATTACTGCAATCAATGCCTTGCTTTCATGCGTTTTTCCGGCGCCTAAACAGATCTCTTAATTAATGGAATTGGTATAACTTAATCGGTATAAAACTTATGTTGAAATTTTAATATATTGGTTTTGTTTTGAGTTTTAATCATAATATCAAAATTAACAATTTCTTCATTGGTAAAGGGGTAGTCAGAAAGATAATAGATACTGTCCCCTTCTTTAATTTCTGTAAAACTTAGGCTGTGGCTTTGTCCTAAAAGGTTTTTGCCTGTCCCGCTCAGGCTGGCTGAAACGGCCTTGGCATTACTGTTTTTATCCAGCACTGAGATATTAATAAGACCATTATATCTGCTGCGTTTGATATTGTATTTTTGGGCAATGTCGGGTTGTAAAAAAGTACTGGGAAGGGCAATGTAATGTACCTCCAGGTTACCAAAATCCTGGAATTGTGCGGCAAGCCCCGGCTGGGTAAAGCAAAATAGAGCGGCAATGAATAACGCTTTATAATATTGTTTGATGTTAAGCATAATGACTCCTTTAAGTTTTATGTAGCCCTTGTTTAAAAAACGCAGGTATCTTTTTTGGCGCACGGATACGAACCAATTTATGACGATTTAATAACCCTTTTTCTACGCTAATGGCGCCTTTTGCAACTTTGAACTGCTTACTTAAAAATTTAATCAGGTGCACATTTGCCTTCCCGTCTACGGGCGGCGCAGTAATGGCTATTTTAAGCTCATTCCCGAGCAGTCCGACAAATTGATCACGGCTGGATTTAGGTTGTAAAACAAGGCGAAGCAAAAGATCTTCACCTTCATATTGTAGACTATCTGCCAGTGTTAAAATAATCTAGCCAATAAATCATTTACCAACATTTCTAAAAACTGCAATCCGATTAATACCACTAACATGGAGAGATCTAAGCCTCCCATCTGCGGCATAAAGCGACGAATCGGCGCTAAGAGAGGCTCTGTGAGCTGGATCATCACGGCTTCAATAGGGTTATTGCCGCGGCTTACCCAGCTTAAAATTGCGCGTAATATCAACACCCAAAATAGTAATTTAAAGATAGCCTGTATTAAAATAATCAAACCTGAAATGAGGATCACCACTGGGTTGATTGCTGCTCCCGATATTAAGTATAAAGAAGTTATTTTCAAACAGGCAACAGCAAAAGCAAATAAAATAGTGGCAAGATCCCACCCGCCAAGTCCTGGAATTATTTTGCGTATCGGTCCGACAACAGGTTGTGTCGCTTTAATGACAAATTGGCTGAAAGGGTTGTAAAAATCGGCTCTCGCAACCTGTAACCAGATACGTAATAATACGATCATGATATAAAGATCAAACAGGGTATTCACTAAAAAATTTACTGCATTCATTATACTCTCTCTCTATTTTATGAACTTAAGCTTAGAATAATTTTTCCATTTCTTCACCACGATCAGAAGCTGCCTGCATGGCTTTAGCAACGATTTCACTTAACTGTAACTCATTAAAGGTGTCTAGCGCTTGTGCTGTTGTTCCGCCTTTAGAAGTGACATTTTCACGCAGCTTAGAAAGAGATATATCCGGATTTTGCTTGACCATTGCAATACTGCCAAGCGCGGCCTGCGACACTAATAAACGTGCTTGTTCCGGATCAAAGCCCATTTCTATCGCTTTGTTCTGCATCGCTTCCATAAACAGGAAGAAATAAGCGGGTGAAGATCCCGATGCGGCTGTAACAGCATTGATCATACCTTCCTCTTTCACCCAGACAGTCTCGCCCACAGCAGCCATCAGATTGCCCGCAAAGGTTTTATATTCCTGGCTTACCTGTTCGGATGCATATAATCCTGTCATGCCTTTTTGTAATAAGCTTGGGGTATTAGGCATAGTGCGGATAATTTGGGTCTGCTCTCCTAATAAACTCTGCAGGCGCTGCGCAGAGATACCTGCCGCAATGGAGATAACCAACTTGTTGCTAAAATCTATGCCCTGGTCAGCCATGGCCTGACAAACCTTTGCCATCATTTGCGGTTTAACGCCTAACACAATAACCTCGGCCCACTCTGCAGAAGCTGCATTGTCCTGGCTGGTTTTAATTGAAAACTGTTCAGCCAGTTTTTGCGTATTAGCGACACCTGGTGCACTGGCACAGATCAAATCCGCTGGATAACCGGATTTAACTAATCCGCTGATGATACTACCGGCCATGTTGCCGGCGCCGATAAAGGTTATTTTTTTATGTAACATTTATTTCTCCTAATGCCCTGTACTATGCGTTGCAAGGGCTTATTTTAAGTAAGGTATGGGTAAGCATATCTAATCCATGGGGTAATATCTTGCGACTTAATCCACCTGATAATTCCAACATTTTCTTGCCCAAACCCTGTTCATATCATAACGAATAGTGTTTCTAATTTTAGTGCCTGCTTTTTATCTAAATATTGGTTGAAATGTGCTCAATATTTTACTCATGTTAAGAGAGCGCATGGCGTTTTTTCTAACTTCTTGCACCAAAAATATCGGTTCCGATTCTGACCATAGTACTGCCGCAGGCAATCGCCTTGTCTAAATCCCCACTCATGCCCATCGACAGCGTGTCAACTTGCGGGTATAACTGTTGTAGTTGCAGGTAAATGTTATGGAGTTCATTGAACTGTTTTTCAAGTCGCTGCTGGTCGTCAGTTTTTTCAGGAATAGCCATAATACCACGCAGTGTTAAGTGTGGTAGATTATTAACCTGTGAAGCCAGTTCAATAACTTGTAATAAAGTAGTACCCGACTTGCTCTGTTCTCCGCTAATATTAACCTGCAAACAAATATTGAGTTTGGGTAAATGGGCAGGGCGTTGATTATTTAAGCGCTGCGCTATTTTTAGCCGCCCGACACTTTGTACCCAATCGAAGTTTTCAGCCACGGGGCCGGTTTTATTAGATTGCAGCGGGCCAATAAAATACCAAAAAATGGGTTGGTCAAAATCAGGATCAAGTTTAATCTGCTGAATTTTTTCAATGCTCTCTTGCACATAGTTTTCACCAAAATGACGTAAGCCAGCTTGGTAAGCTTCTTTTATCACAGACACAGGTTTGGTTTTACTGACGGCGAGTAATTGAATTTGATCAGCATTTCGCGCAACTCGCTGAGCAGCATGAACTATTTTTTGTGCTACATTTGTAATATTTTCAGATATTTTAGTCATAAATAAGGTTTAATTATATGGATATAACAGAATTATTGGCTTTTAGTGTAAAGCATAACGCGTCAGATCTACACCTTTCTTCAGGAGTTCCTCCAATGATCAGGGTTGATGGAGAAGTACGTAA
>DATBNI010000260.1:0-1971 GCA_036554425.1 Psychromonas sp. | reverse complement strand
ATAAAACATTATCTAATACTTTTTGTTTTAGCATGGACAGCGGAAAATAAAAGAATCTTTTTCTTAGGATTCAGTGTCTGATATTTTTACAAAAAAACAGATCAGATCTTTGACTGTCTTTTATTCGGAGCGCTGCTACTGTCACTTTAATAATAGCCATTTCACTATCAAGTGATCTATTTCGGCCTTTAAAAATACTTTATTGTTGTATGGGAAAAATATTTTTTATGGAGATAAACTTGTCTGCTCAACGTACTTTCTGGCTTGCTTTCTTCGGGTTAGTCCTTACCAATCTGTTTTGGGCGATCAACGCAACCTTAGCCCGGGGTTATATGGATCAAGTTGCGCCTATTGCGATGAATCTATTTCGCTGGTTAGGGGCTTTTGTACTGCTTACGCCCTTCGCCCTGCGGGGCACAATAAAAAATTGGCCGGTCATTCGCCCTGAGCTGCTGCCTTTGACGGGACTTGCAATATTAAGTATTACTCTCTACAACAGCCTGCTCTATCTTTCTGCTAATTTTACCACTGCTGTTAATATAACCCTGATCAATACCTTAATACCCGTCGCGACATTATTAATTGCCTGGCGGGTATTAGGTAACAGACCCAGATTGATGCAACTGATCGGCATAACAGTGTCGATTATAGGCGTACTGCTGATTCTCACCCAGGGACAACCGTTGCAATTACTGACTCTTAACCTCGGTCAGGGTGATTTATTGATGTTAGCAGCGGTAACAAGTTGGTCATTGTTTACTGTCTTGTTGAAAAAAATGTCCATGCAACTATCTCCTATTATCATGCTTTACGTTTTAATTATCCTGGGTTTACCCTTTTTGATTGTTGCCTACGGAATTGAAGCACTGTTTTTCAGATTCTATTGGCCTTCTTTATCCCACTTGGGATTGTTAGCTTATTTGTGGGTTTTTCCTTCAATTTTCGCTTATATTTTTTGGACCTATGGCGTGCAGAAAATTGGCGCTGAAGTGGCTTCATTATCCATCACCTTAATGCCGCTCTTTGGTGCCATATTGGCAATTACATTCTTAGGTGAATCGATATATTGGTTTCATATTGTGGGCGGCATCTGCTCTCTTTTGGGCATGATATTGGCCCTAGTTTCACCTGAGCATTTCAGCAGAAAAATTCAGCTTGTTAAAGGTTGATCTTGGTTAAAACTTGAAGAGAAAATGAATATATTAATCGAATTTGAGCAGATCATCAGACCGGGTATCTTTTTGGGGCTGCTTGTCCTGCTGGCCAGTGCCGAATTTTTTTTTCCGCTGGCGAAAAGAAAATGCCCGCGTGTCCGGCAATGGATGATTAATCTCAGCATTGTATTGATTGATACTTTTACCTTAAAGCTGATTTTCCCTGTCCTCGCTGTGGGTGTGGCGCAGTATGCCAGTGAGCATTCTGTCGGCCTGTTCAACTTTATTGAACTGCCTTTCCCTGTGACGCTTTTAACTTCTTTATTAATGCTTGATCTGCTTATTTACGGGCAGCATGTGATTATCCATAAAGTGCCTTTATTTTGGCGTTTTCATCGGGTCCATCATACGGAGCTTGGCCTTGATGTTACCTCGGCTGTGCGTTTTCATCCCGTTGAAATTATTATTTCCATGTTAATTAAAATGGCATTTGTTTTACTGATGGGGATCCCCGTTGTCGCGGTGATCATTTTTGAAGTCTTATTAAATGGCCTGGCACTTTTTAACCACAGTAATCTTAAATTGCCAAAATCTGTTGATAAAATTTTACGTTACTTAATAGTGACACCCGAAACTCACTGGATCCATCATTCGGAAATTGTAAAAGAAACGAACAGTAACTACGGCTTTAATTTAATCATTTGGGATAAATTATTTTCAACTTATAGGGCTAGGCCTGAAGTTGATTATCCGCAAATGCAGCAGGGGTTAAAAGAGTTTGGTTTAAAAGTACCCTTGAGTTTATATCAATTATTAA
>DATBNI010000543.1:0-2531 GCA_036554425.1 Psychromonas sp. | reverse complement strand
CGTTTCCACATATTCTACCGCTTGATCCATAAGCAAATATCCGATAAAAACTATTTTCAGCTTTGTAGTGATTAACCGCATCAACAACAGTTTTTTTATTGTCTTTGCGCTTAATCAAATAGAAGAAATCTTCATTGTATTTAAACTCACCAAAACAAATCATTGTATCTTTGTATTTGTTAATTTTCTTTGTAAATACACATTTGTATTGGTCTCTAATTACATTGTTATCTTTCTTGCAAACAACAGCCCAATTCATTCCATCTTCCCACCTGATATCTTCACTTGTTAATTTTTTCATTTTAAACTCCTAGTTAATTAATTGATTGGTTGATTCAATAAACGGCGCTAATCCATCTGTCATTTTATAAACGAAATAAACGCACATTGATAGAAAAATAATAAATAATGTTTTCATAACGCTTTCCTTTTAATTTCTTGATGCACATAGTATCGAACAAATAATGCCATCTGTACAATTGTTTCTTTCTATTGAAGTGGGTTTGCTGATAGGTTTTATTGTTGAATTTTAGGCATAAAAAAGCCAACAATAAAGTTGGCTTTTTAGATCGCAAGACAGACCACCTCGCTTAATTACACACCATCGGCATGCTTTAGTAATTTTTGCCCTAGTGTTAGGGCCACTTATCCAGCTCTCGGTCACGCTGCTTAAGCGCCATGAAATACGACCTTGATCATAACTACTAACTAAAGTCTGCGCTAATCAAGGAGAAATGATTAACAAGTACTGGCAAGGAAACAACCAGGTTGCAGGTTGGATAGCTTTCGTGTCGCGTGATCTCGCGTCTTACTTGAGAGATTTAAATATATCACACTAATTAATTTTTAACAGCTTCTTTCACTTTATTTATTAACTCTTCTGACTCGCCTGAATCCATGAGCCTTTTAATTATAATCGCTTTTATTACATCTTCATTTATTTCATTGCGCCTTTCGTTTGCCCTTGAGTTGCGATTACCATAAATTATTGATGCTAAACCAGTTGCAGCAAAAACAAATAATGTCAGTAAACTTGTGTTAGCGGAGGCCCAAGTAAGCGCCCCGCCAAGTATTGTTATTTGTGTTGTTACTATATGAACCGTTGCTTGTGCGTCCTGCGACATAATAGAGCCCAGTTGTTATTAAATAAAAATTAATAATACCGCATTTTTAATAAGTTTTCCAATCTGTCAATCACTTAGTGCCTCGTATTGAATTTATTGTTCCTCCGCCGGTATACAAAACAAATATCGCCATTACTGGGTAAAACACATAATCACTGAATGCGAACTCAGTAAGCGCAGTCACTGCGTCAATTTCAGGATAAATTGCTTTAATCCAAATTGCAATGACAACGTTAAGCCCGACAAATAACCAGAAAAACATGGCTGCAAACGCAAGCACACGTTGCACGATTTTAAATGGAGCCATTGCATCAAGGAATCGAATAGACCACTCCTGTAATGCTTTTGCGTTCTCTTTGTCGTCATTAGCTCGCTCTTGGTTGCTGTAGTGTAAGTTACCAATTGCGCTACCTGCTCGAACTATTAAACCATCGTCTTTATCGACAAGATTATTTACAGCACTCTCTGTTCCAAACAAATTACCTATCCAGCTCATTATTTATACCCCTTATACTCAAAGCTAAAATGATTTGCGTCGCCACTTGAGAAGTCACCGCCCCATCTTGCAAGCTCGTGAGATGCTTTCCAGTAATCGCCTAGCAGCTTATATTCAAGGCAATTACCGTCAGTGATGTACTCGCCATCAATAAATAAGTTAAGATCTAATGCTAGCCTTTTTTTATGCACACTTTTAGATGCGCCATAGGCTTTCTTGCTCCCGAAGTCTCCATGCACTCTTGGATCTCTATATGCATCGCCAAGTGTAAACGTCACACCATTTCTATATGCGAACAATATTAGCTCCGCAATCTTAGCTGTGTATTCCTGTTGTAGTTTAGATAAGCTCATTTCATCCACCTTAATAATCCATAATTCCAGAAGCGCGCATGTCTTGATGGGCTTGTTCCATTGCCTCAGAGCATGATTTGCGCAATTGTTTTTCCATGTCTTTCAAGCTGTTTTCTTCGATTAATTTATCGTCAATAAATTCAGATTTATCTTCCAGAGAAAACCAAACTTCCTCGCATTTTATCCAAAGATAAACAATTCCGCGATCAATCTTGTAATAAGATTTGTGAAAGTATTCTGCGCCTTCTGGCGCATCGTTTAATATTTTATAGGCCTGTTCGTTGGTCATGATTATGCTCCTGGTCTAAATGTTAAGGATTCTTTCCAATAAATATCTGTGGTGTCAATTTTTAAAGAGTCAGTTACTGACTTGCACTGTGCTGCATAATACCAATCATAACTTGCAACAGATGGTTCACGCTCATATAGGTAGACAGAGCCATTTTTATCCATCGCAGCACAAATAAATTCCTCTTTGATAAATTCCCAAGGGATGTTTAATTTCTTTGTCTCTGGCTTTTTGTATTCAGTCAGGATAAACACTCCGGTTGTATCATA
>DATBNI010000521.1:0-7191 GCA_036554425.1 Psychromonas sp. | reverse complement strand
CCTTTAAAGTTAACTGTGTCTGAGATGATTGCTCCCATCATTAATTTCGCAACACCCGAATCGGGTACTTGGTTATGAAATTTATACATATTGTGAACAATTGTTGCACTACAACCTACCGGCCAAATCCAGCATTCTAAGGGCTCCGATGTGGTAATATCACCCAGCTTATGATGATCAACAATCCCGCGGATTTTTGCTTTTTTCATATCCGCTGTACCTTGGCTCCAGTCAGAGTAATCTACAATAAAGATCTCTTCACCAGCAACGCAAGTAATAATTTCTGGCTCTGGAAAACCGGATTGTGCAAGCAGAAAAAGCGCTTCCGGGTTAGGTTTACCCTGCAGTGCTGGTTTTGCTTGTTTGCCAAGTTTATTAAATAAGCTCGCGATAGCAATTGCAGAGCATAAACTATCACAGTCTGGGTTTTGGTGTCCTAATACAATCATTGTAATTTCCAATTTAATTGCTAATTAGCTGTGTACAGAATAACCGCTTTAATCGGATATATTAAGTATAAAGCATAAAATATTTTTTGCTTTTTCCTGTACTGTTTATACCAATATACAGCTGAAATGAATGTCAAAGAAAATGATTTTTTCTGCTGTAAAAAAACGATAAAAAAAGGAAGCCGCAGCTTCCTTTTTTTTGAGTGAATGACCTGAGCCATTACTTTATATTTTACCCATCAAGGTATTATTCAGCTGTTGTTTTTTCAGCAGCTTCTTTGATGCTTAAGCGTACACGGCCCTGGCGATCAACTTCTAATACTTTAACTTTCACTTCTTGACCTTCTTTAAGGTGATCAGATACTTTCTGTACACGCTCTTCACAAATTTGAGAGATATGTACCAGACCATCTTTACCAGGAAGGATATTAACGAAGGCACCGAAATCGGCTAAACGTACCACTTTACCTGAATAAATAGTACCCACTTCAACTTCAGCAGTCAGTGCTTTAATGCGGTTAATTGCATCTTCGGCTTGTTCACCAGAAGTCGCTGCAATTTTAACAGTACCGTCATCTTCGATTTCAATCGTCGTACCCGTTTCTTCACATAGAGAGCGGATAACTGCGCCGCCTTTACCAATAACGTCACGGATTTTATCAGTGCTGATTTTGATAGTGTGAATGCGTGGTGCGAATTGAGAAATATCGGCACGTCCTTGTGGAAGAGCTTGATCCATGACAGATAAGATATGTAAACGTGCAGCTTTTGCTTGGTTTAAAGCAATCTGCATGATTTCACGTGTGATACCCTCAATTTTGATATCCATCTGTAGTGCAGTAATACCTGCCGTAGTACCAGCAACTTTAAAGTCCATATCGCCAAGATGATCTTCATCACCTAAGATATCAGAAAGCACAACGAACTCTTCGCCTTCTTTTACAAGGCCCATCGCGATACCTGCAACAGAAGCTTTAAGCGGAACACCCGCATCCATTAATGCTAGAGATGCACCACAAACAGAAGCCATCGAAGATGAACCATTTGATTCAGTGATTTCAGAAACAACACGTACTGTGTATGGAAATTCTTCAATTGAAGGCATAACTGCTAAAACACCACGTTTAGCAAGACGGCCATGGCCAATCTCACGACGTTTAGGTGAACCAACAAATCCGGTTTCGCCTACACAGTATGGAGGGAAGTTATAATGTAATAAGAAGTGATCTTTCTTCTCACCCATCAGGCTGTCGATGATTTGCGCATCACGTTGTGTGCCAAGGGTCGCCGTCACTAATGCTTGAGTCTCACCACGGGTAAACAAGGCACTTCCGTGAGTACGAGGTAACACACCAGTACGGACATCTAACGCACGAATACTTTCCGGATCGCGTCCATCAATACGTGGCTCACCTTTGATGATGCGCGTACGTACTACTATTTTTTCTAAATCGTGTAAGTATTCACCGACTTGCTTAGCTTCCAATGTTTCATCAGACGCTAATAATTTTTCTTTAACTTCAGAGGTGATCGCTTTAATTTCGATGTAGCGTTGGCCTTTATCGCTAATCTGGTAAGCTTGTTCAAAACGCGCTTGCGCCTGCGTTGCAATCGCAGCATCTAATGCTTCGTTGCGTGCTGGTGCAGCCCAGTTCCAAGCAGGACGAGCCACTTCCGAGGCAAACTCTTTAATCGCACTAACAACAACTTGCTGCTGATCATGACCAAATACAACCGCACCTAACATGACGTCTTCGCTTAGGATAGCAGCTTCAGATTCAACCATTAATACAGCGTTGTCTGTACCAGATACAACAAGGTTAAGATCACTTGTTTCTAATTCTGTTTTAGTCGGGTTAAGCAGGTATTGACCTTCTTTATAGCCAACACGAGCACAACCGATAGGACCGTTGAAAGGCATACCTGAGATAGAAAGCGCCGCAGAAGTTGCAATCATAGCAACGATATCCGGGTTGATTTCAGGGTTGATAGAGACAACAGTTGCAATCACTTGTACTTCGTTTTTAAAACCAGCAGGGAAAAGAGGACGAACTGGACGGTCAATAAGACGTGCAATCAGCGTTTCTTCTTCGCTTGGACGGCCTTCACGTTTGAAGAAACCACCTGGGATTTTACCCGCAGCATAGGTTTTTTCCTGATAGTTTACCGTCAGCGGGAAGAAATCACGTTCTTGGTCGTCAGCGTTTTTGCCAACAACAGAAACGAATACACAGGTATCGTCCATACTACACATTACCGCGGCAGTTGCCTGACGAGCCATTACGCCCGTTTCTAGCGTGACAGTATGTTCGCCATACTGAAAACTTTTAACAATAGGAGTCATTTTTTTTCCTTTAAGAGGTTTCTTTATTTTATATATAGTTTTATGCTTTTTATCGCGGGGACAGTATACGTCAACCTCTCACTTTTAAAACATTTTTAGTCTGGTTTTTAAAAAATTTTTAAAACAAGTAACATTTGTATTTAGCACATACTTAACCAGCCCAGTGATTGAAAATCGCTGGGCTGGTTTTATTTTCAATCTCTGATGAAATATACCCTAGTGGCTAATAGTCCCCTGATTGAGCTATACTCAGCTTTAGTCGTTTTGTGTTAAACACAGTAACTGCCTGTACAATTTAATTTTCCCCATTACTCGTATTAATTGATCAACAAATGACTGAAGCATATAATACTCTGCCTATTCTTTATTCCCTGCGCCATTGCCCCTATGCGATGCGTGCGCGTATTGCTATTTTCAGATCAAAGCAGCCGGTCTTATTACGCGCCATTAAATTATCCAACAAACCGCCTGAAATGCTTGAATTGTCAACCAAAGGTACTGTGCCTATGTTAGTTATCTCAACAGGGGAAGTGATTGAAGAAAGCTTGGATATTATGCTAAAAATCTTATCTGCAAAGGATCCTCATGATTTACTACACAAACAACAGCCGCAAAAACTGCCTGATATGTTGTTATTGATTGAGCGCTTTGATGTTCAGTTTAGGGCCGCGCTAAATACCTACAAATGTGCAAAACGTTACCGGGAAAGCAATCTTACTGAGTGCCGACAAGCTTGTGAAGTTTATATTCAAGAATTAGAACAGCAATTAAACAAACATCAATTTTTAATGTCTGAAAAAGAAAGCCTCGTTGATATTGCGTTAATGCCCTTCATTCGCCAGTTTTCCAAGGTAGAAAGACAATGGTATCAACAATCCCCTTACCCGTTAGTCAGAGCTTGGCTGACAAAATACCTACAAGGCCCAATGTTTACTAAAGTGATGGCGCAGCATCCACTCTGGTTTGAATGCCATCAAGCAATTATTTTTGGCGATCTGTAGCAGTCGAGTATCAAGCGGTGACTGTACAGCAAAAACATTCCGTGGATGAACAACAAAACTCACAAGGAAGCATTGCGGTAAAATGTATTTCACTTTATATTCAAAACATTTATTTACTACTATACGAGATCTATAAATGACGGTCTACGCCACTCTATGTTTTCTAGCCGCAGCGGCAATGCTAATTACATTCTTAAACAGTAAGATAGGTAATATGCAAAATACTATTGCCATTACCGCAGGCTCCTTGATCTTATCTTTACTCATTGTTATTGCAGGTAAAAATGGCTTCTCTCCATTACAAGATATTGCCTCGGAGCAGCTTGCTAAAATTGATTTTCACAGTTTTCTGCTGAATGGTATTTTGGGTTTTTTATTATTTGCAGGTGGCTTAGGTATTAAACTGGGTCATATCAAAGATCAAAAGTGGGAAATCGCCGTATTAGCATTAGGTGCTACTTTATTTTCGACCTTTTTTATCGGTTACGTGCTTTTTTATATCTGTCAATATTTAGACTTCCAATTCGACCTTGTCTACTGTCTGTTATTTGGTGCGCTGATCTCCCCTACCGACCCTATTGCTGTACTCGCTATTGTTAAAAAGCTTAATGCGCCAAAACGTATCTCGACACAAATTGAAGGCGAGTCATTATTCAATGATGGGTTCGGCTTAGTCATTTTTGTTACGCTTTACAGCATCGCATTTTCAGATACCCAACCGACTGCTTTAAGCATTACAGAGTTGTTTTTACATGAAGCCATTGGGGGAATTATATACGGTCTTGCATTAGGTTTATTATTCCATTATTTAATCAGTGCAACAAATGATCACTCGATGGAATTATTGCTCACTCTTGGTATCCCCAGCGCAGGTTATGTTTTTGCTGCTATTATCGGTGTTTCTGGCCCGCTTGCTATGGTTGTCTCTGGTATCATGATTGGCAACTGGACCCGTATTAAGGGCTTTTCCAAAGAAAGTATAAAACTGCTCGATCATTTTTGGGAGCTGATTGATGAGTTTTTAAACGGTATTCTTTTTCTACTGATTGGGTTAAGTATGTTGGGATACAGTTTCCATCAGGAAGATTGGATTTTAATGGTGATTGCTGTCCCACTAACATTAACAGCACGCTACCTGAGTATTCAATGCTCTTATCTGGCTTTTAAACGATTCCGTCAATATAACCCATACTCAGTAGCAGTATTAACCTGGGGAGGCTTGCGGGGTGGACTGGCATTAGCGATGGCGATGGCGATCCCTGCCGGTGTGATGATTGTCCCGAGCAAGCAAATAGATGTGCGTGAAATCATCCTGGTGATGACCTACTCTGCAGTATTTTTCTCAATTTTAGTGCAGGGTTCAACCATCACTCCGCTGATTAATAAAGCAAAAGCATGGCAAGAAAAACAAGAATAGTCATCATAAGCAGCTGAGACTTTAATTTGGCAATAGCAGCTCTGTGTGATTTAAAAAATAGTTGGTCTTAATTTCAAGCAGTGAAATTAAGACCAACTATTTAACTAGATTGATATGACAAATAATTTGCTATCAACTTTACGTCAGACACAAAAAAAGAGCCTTAAGGCTCTTTTTTTAAATTATGTTTAAGTCGAAATTAACGACGTAGACCTAATTCAGCGATTAATGCTGTGTAAGCAGCAACATCTTTACGCTTTAAGTAGTCAAGTAATTTACGACGTTGACTTACCATGCGCAGCAGACCACGACGGCTGTGGTGATCATGGATGTGCTCTTTAAAGTGGCCTTGAAGGTGGTTGATTTGTACTGTGTATAAAGCAACTTGAACTTCTGAAGAACCAGTATCATTTTCTGAACGACCAAATTTAGCTACAATCTCAGCTTTCTGTTCTGCACTTAGTGACATAACATACTCCGATATTTTATGGTTATCTGTATAACCGATTTAAATTATTACCGCCGATCACTAATTCAGCGATAAAGTGAACGGCGAATTTTACGGAGGATTGAGACATTAAGCAATACTTATTCTGGGTAAATTTTATTTAAAATAATTATGCGCCTAACAACAATTTATCGTCGTCTAACTCTTCACCATCGGTGCGTGCTTGAGCAAAGAGATCAAGCAGATCTTTAACTTGATAATTAGCACGCTCGGTGCCGGCCAAATCAAAAATAATCTTACCTTCATGGAGCATAATGGTACGCGAGCCATGATCTAAAGCCTGGCGCATAGAATGGGTCACCATCATCACAGTTAATTGTTTTTCTTTAATAATTTGTGATGAGATATCCATTATTAATGCCGCCGTTTTAGGATCAAGCGCCGCGGTATGTTCATCCAGCAGTAGAATGCTACTTGGTTGCAGTGCCGACATCAGTAAGCTTACTGATTGGCGTTGCCCGCCCGACAACAGTCCCATTTCACTTTCAAGACGGTTTTCAAGGCCCAAATTTAAACGACTTAATTGCTCACGAAATACATTACGCATTTTATTGTTTAATGCTGATGAAAGACGGCCTCTTTTTCCTCGCCCATAAGCGAGTGCCATATTCTCTTCAACGGTTAAATCGCCACAGGTTCCCGCCAAGGGATCTTGAAAAACACGTGCAATATCTGCCGTTCGGGCTGTTGCCGGTAACTTAGTCACATCACACTCACCAAAAAGAATTTGTCCTTTAGTACTATTGATATCACCTGCGATAGTGTTTAACAGTGTTGACTTACCTGCACCGTTTGAGCCGATCACAGTAACAAACTCACCCATAGGAATGGTTAAATCAACGCCACGTAATGCCAGTTTTTCAGTGGGTAAACCGCGATTAAAAGTAACGTGTAAATCTTTACAACAAATCATGCTTCATTCCTCGCTGCTTGTTTCGCTTTCCATTCATTACGTAATTTAGGAAAGATCAATGCTAAGGCAACAAGTACTGCCGTGATCAAGTTTAAATCCGATGCACTAAAGCCAAGGAAATCAGCGTTAAGTGCCATAGAAACGGCTAGTCGATACAATACCGAACCAACAATACAGCTTAATACAATCACATACATAGAACGGCTAGCGAACAATGATTGACCAATGATCACCGCGGCTAATCCAACAACAATAGTACCAATACCCATGGTTGAATCTGCAAATCCATTAGTTTGAGCAAACAACGCACCGGCGAGTCCAACCAAACCATTGGACAATGCGAGTCCTGCATAGACTTTCTGTTTGACCACAATACCATTTGCTTGCGCCATGCGTTTATTAGAGCCCACTGCGCGCATCGCTAAACCATATTGTGTTTTTAAAAACCAAGCGACTAACAACCCGCCAATCACAGCACAAACAGCCACAAATATAACCCGCATGTACATATCTGGCAGGCCGAATAGTCCTTCAAAAGGCGTCAATATGGTAGGTTCCA
>DATBNI010000516.1:0-5987 GCA_036554425.1 Psychromonas sp. | reverse complement strand
TTTTATTAAAGGCATAAAAAAACCAGCAATAAGCTGATTTATTCTTTTACTGAAGTAAAAGGTGGTGCGGAAAGAGAGACTTGAACTCTCACGCCTTGCGCTTACTTTGAGGAACAGCTGAACCTAATCTGGTGTGTTTTTCACTGTTTATTATTTTCTTATAGGCATAAAAAAACCAGCAATAAGCTGGTTAATTTATTCTTTTACCGAAGTAAAAGATGGTGCGGAAAGAGAGACTTGAACTCTCACACCTTACGATACTAGAACCTAAATCTAGCGCGTCTACCAATTCCGCCACTTCCGCATCAATGTGGCTGGGATAAGAGGATTTGAACCTCTGAATGCCGAGATCAAAACCCGGTGCCTTACCGCTTGGCGATATCCCAACTGTTATTTTAAAGAGTTAATTCTCTTTGGTAATTCTTTATCGAAATAAAGAATGGTGCGGAAGGAGAGACTTGAACTCTCACACCTCGCGATACTAGAACCTAAATCTAGCGCGTCTACCAATTCCGCCACTTCCGCAACTAAAGTAAATGGTGGCTACACCGGGACTCGAACCTGGGACCCCATCATTATGAGTGATGTGCTCTAACCAACTGAGCTATGTAGCCATCTACCTTAATTATCTCAACTCATACTGCCGAGGCAGTCGTCGTTTCGATGGGGCGCATTATGCGGATATCAGTGATTGTCGTCAACTCCTTTTTAAGAATAAAAGTGATTTTCTTTCTGTTTGCTCGTTTGCTAAGCAAGTTGATCTTATTTTAATCAACAACAGCGCTTTTTTAGCTAAATGTATTGATAAGCACAGGATAACTAAACAGGTTAGGTATTTATAATAATATAAAAGTGAGTCTTGATGGGGGTCACCTCTGCGAGGATAGCGGTGATTTTGGTCAACTAAACTCTTCGCTTTATTATTCAAAACAGTTTTTTAAGTCTTAAGTGGGTAGACTTAAGCTGACTAAATCTTTTACCGCTAAGCAATGGACAAAATTAATGAAGATATTACACACTTCAGACTGGCACCTTGGTCAGTATTTTATGATGAAAACCAGAGAAGCGGAGCATTTTGCTTTTTTAAACTGGTTAGTTGAAGTGGTGAATGAACAGCAAATAGATGCATTAATCGTTGCCGGTGATATTTTTGACAGCGCATCTCCCCCTTCCTACGCGCGCAAGTTATACAGTGATTTTATTGTCAGGCTGCAAAAAAGCAGCTGCCGGCAGATTATTATTATGGCAGGGAATCATGACAGTGTTGCCGTGCTCAATGAAAACAAAGATCTATTAAAAGCATTAGATGTTTCTGTATTAGCCGGATTAAGTGATGATTTATCCGAGCACATTATTGCACTTAAGGATGAGCAGCAAAAAACTCAGGCCTTAGTCTGCGCGCTGCCTTTTCTACGGGCCGCAGATGTAATGAAAAGCGTACAGGGCAGTTCGGCCTCTGATAAGCAGTTTTCTCTGCAGCAGGGCATAGCAGACACCTATCAGTCTATTTTTGAGCTGGCTAATGCGCAGTGTAATGAGCAAAGACTTCCTATTATTGCAACCGGGCATCTGACGGCGGTGGGCTGCAGTGTTTCTGACTCGGTGCGTGAAATTTATATCGGCACACTGACCGCTTTCCCCTGTGCGCTTTTTCCTGCTTTTGATTATATTGCCCTGGGGCATATCCACCGCGCGCAAAAAGTGCAGAAATCTAACCATATCCGTTACTGCGGCAGCCCGATTCCCTTGAGTTTTGATGAAACCAAACAGCAGAAAAACATTAATATTATTGAGTTTGATAAAAATAATTCCTTAATCGTTAATGAAACGGTGATCCCTGTTTTTCAGAAGATGCTGGTTATCAGCGGCGATTTAGAGTCTGTCACTACGCAGTTACAAGAGCTTAAAAAAGAGTTAGACGGTGAAAGTGCCTGGGTAGAGGTCAAGCTGAAGCAGGCTTTTTATCTTTCCGATGTCCATGCGTTATTAAATGAACAGGTGCAGGAAAGTGAAATAGAGATTTTAAAAATCAGCAGTCCGACTATTAATGAAAAAAACCAGTATCAGGCTGCGGATAAATCAACGCTGGACAATTTAACACCGGCGGATCTTTTTCAGCATCGTTTAGAGATCGAAGACAGTTACAGCGACCAGCAGAGAGAGCAGTTAACCAAACTGTTTGCCAAAGTCTGCTCGGAAGTGGAGCATAAATCATGAAAATTCTTTCTTTACGTTTTAAAAACCTGAATTCATTAAAAGGTCATTGGAAAATTGATTTTCAGGATGCTGATTTTTTAGAAAACGGCCTGTTTGTTATTACCGGACAGACAGGTGCGGGTAAAAGTACCATTTTAGATGCGATCTGTTTAGCCTTATACCAGCAGACGCCAAGGCTGGACCGGATCACCCAAAGTAAAAATGAATTGATGACACGCGGCACAGCAGAGTGTTCGGCAGAAGTGGAATTTAGCGTCAAAGGAAAGGGCTACCGCGTTTTCTGGGAGCAAAAAAGAGCCAGAAAAAGTGCTGCAGGGAAGCTGCAGGCGCCTATCTGCGAATTAAGCTCGATAGAAGGTGATGTACTTTGCACTAAAAGCAGTGAAGTATTAAAGGAGGTTGTTGAGCTGACCGGACTTGATTTTTCCCGCTTTACAAAATCCATGCTGCTTGCCCAGGGCGGTTTTGCCGCGTTTTTAAACGCCAATACAAAAGATCGTGCAGAACTGCTGGAAGAGCTAACCGGAACAGAAATTTATTGTGAAATCGCCAAGCATGTCTTTGAGCGTAATAAACAGGCGCAGGCGGACTTGGATTTATTAATCAAAAAAGCGGAGGTTTTAGAAGTACTCTCACCCGCGCAGCTTGATGAGTTAAATGAGCAGGTTGCACTGCTTAACGCCGATAAAAAAACGGTACAAACAGACTTAAAAGAGTTAGAAGGCGCTTTATTGTGGCTGAAAAACGCACAAATATTAAAACAGCAGGTAGAAGCGCAGTTGACACTGTTAAACAACAGCAAGCAGTCTGTCGCTGATTTTAAAGATAAACAGCTGCAGATTGAACTGGCTCAGCAGGCTAAACTGCTTGAGCCGCCTTACCAGAGCCAGTTATTAAACGCTCAGAAGATCAAGGCTGGCGAACAGCTAATAGTTGCCAGTGAGCAAAAAAATCAGATATTACAAAGGCAGTTAATAGAGAACAAAAATAGCGTTGAAACGCTAACTGAAGCGCAGAAGTCACAGCAAGATAACCATTCGCTTCGGCAGAAACAACTCAATGAACGTCTGCTGCCTTTAGATTTAGCGATAGAGCAGTTAACCGGGCAGTGCAGTGAACAGAAATTGATTGTGGACAAGCAGACAAAAACAGCCGTTACAGCCAAGCAGACCCTGGATACTTTACTAGTTAAACAAAATAGCGACAATCTGACCTTAAAAACCTTAAATGAAGTGTTACAGAAGCAGCAGACTGCGCATCAGCTTCAGGAAAGTCTGCCGCTTATTGAGCAGCAGTTTTCTTTGTATATTAAGCAGCAGTTACAGTTAAAAGAGTCTGTCTCAGCCAGTTTTGATCTGCACAAAAAGCAAACTGTGCTGCACAATAAACTGCTGGATGTGCATAAGCAGGTAAAGCTCAGCGGTCAAGCTCGGCATGAAAAGCAGCTGCTCCTGCAGCAGGCCGAGCAGCACAGAGAGTCGTTATTGGAAAGTGCGCAATTTAGCAGCGCTGCACAACTCAATACGCTGCTGACCGAGGTATTTGATCAACAGTCTCAAAACCAGCAGGCCTTGTCCTTAACCAGGCAGCTCGATGATAGCAATGCAAGATTAACCGCGCTGCACAAAAATAGCGCCGAATTAGCGCAAAACATTAAAGCCAATGAGCAGGCATTAAAGGTCAGTGAGCAGCAAGGTCAGGAGTGTAAAAGTGCACTGCTTGCGCTGCAACAGCTGTTAAAACAAGATCAGGTTATTTCCCAATTGGGCGATCTGAAAAAACTGTTACAGGAAGATTCGCCTTGTCCGTTATGCGGATCCATTGAACACCCTTCGGTGAGTGATTATCAGCCTGTGGATATATCTGAAACGCAAACCGCACTATCGCTGCAAGAGCAGCGCCTGGAGAGCCTCAGAGAGCAGTATTCAGATCTTAAAAATCAGATAAAAACAGATAACAGGCAGCTCGCAGAGTATCGTCTTCAGGCCGCCGATCTTAATCAGCTGCACGATAATCATCTAAGTGAATGGAAAAACAGTCCTTATTTATCTGATTTTGTCTATCAGCAGAGCAGTCTTGCGGATTTATCTTTGTTAACAAATAGCTTACAAAAGAAACGTTTTAATATTGAGACGCTGCAAAAACAAGTTCAGAAAATCGATGACCAACTTCCTGATTTACGGGAGGTGATACAGACGCTAACACAAAAAGCCAATGACCATGAAAGGTTATTACAGCAGCTTAATAACGATCATGAGGTTGCTGACAATGAACAGCAGCGATTAGCCAAAGAGCAGCAGACACTTTCATCTCAACTTGAAGAAAATCAGCAGGACATCCGCCGGTATCTGCCCGATGAGTTATTAAACAAGCAGGCTGAAGCAGAACAATTATTTGACCGTCCGGCAGCGTGGATTGAAAATCAGAAGAATTTAATTCTTTTGTACCAGTCGCAGCAGACGCAAAGCATTACGCTGCAAAGCCTGGTCGATAAACAAGCTCATGAAATAGCATTGCTGGAGCAGCAATATGCGCAGCAGCAAAGCCTGTTAGAGCAGCTGCAGACATTATGGCAGTCTAATCAGGCGCAGTTGACCCGGCAACAGAAACTCCGGATAGATGAATTCGGCAGTCAAAGCCAGCAGGAGATTCGACAGCTGCTTGAGTCTGAAAAAAATGAACTGTCGGAACAGCTGAAGCTTGCGATAACCGAACTGCACAATGTGCAGGGGCAATCAGCGCGTTTAGCGGGACAGCTTGCCGAGCAGAAAAATTATCGAGCAGAGCTGCAGGGAAACCAGCAGACACTGTTAAGCCTTTTTGAAACACAGTTAATCGCCAGTCCTTTTACAAATCAGACCGACTTTATTAACGCGCGTTTAGCAGAAGATCAGTTACAGGCGTTGCTGGCGCTGCAAAAGCAGCTGCATGAACAGTTACTCACAGAAAAAACCCGTTTAAGTTCGGCGCAGCAGAGCCTTGAAAAACATCTCGTTTTAAAGGTCACTGAAAAAGATCAAACAGTATTAGAAAATGCGCTTGTCGTGAATCAGGAAAAATCTGAGGTTATCGCTGAACAGCTGGTGGAGAAAAAAGGCGAACTGCAGGCGGACCTTCGTTTAAAAGCGCAGCAGCAGGCACTGCTGGATGAACAGCTCAAACAGAAGGAGAGCGCGCAGCAGTGGGCTATGCTCAATAAACTGATAGGCTCAGCCGACGGCAGTAAATTCAGAACCTTTGCGCAGGGCTTAACCCTGGATAACCTGGTTTATCTGGCTAATAAAGAGATGGCGGATCTGCATCAGCGTTATCAGCTGCAGCGCAATATTGATGAACCCTTAGCACTGCAGGTCATTGATTTATGGCAGGCTAATGCCGTAAGGGATGTCAAAACCCTGTCGGGCGGGGAAAGTTTTTTAGTAAGCTTAGGCTTGGCCTTAGCGCTTTCTAATCTGGTCAGTCATAAAACCCAGATAGAATCGTTATTTTTAGATGAAGGCTTTGGCACCTTAGATGCCAATACCTTGGAAATCGCCTTAGATGCGCTGGAGCGGTTAAATGCAACGGGCAAGCTGATTGGGGTGATTTCGCATGTTGAGGCGCTTAAGGAGCGGATTAATAAGCAGATTCATGTCAGTAAAGGCAGCGGGGCGGGGTATAGTCAGCTGGATAAGCAATATCAGTTTGTTGAACAGAGTTAACTCAATGTGGGGGGCTTTCCCTCGATAAATAAATACTCATCGTCATTCTCTAGATGTTTTAATTGAGAA
>DATBNI010000468.1:0-6815 GCA_036554425.1 Psychromonas sp. | reverse complement strand
CTACAGCAACCCTGCGACGGCAAGCCTTGGCGGGAAAATCAGTCAAGCAATCAACATGGTTGAATCGGGTCATGCAACCACCTTCAATGTGACACCCGATACCGGCTATCAAATCGATGATATCAGTGGTTGCGGTGGTTCATTAACCCAAAATAGCTATAAAACGGCGGTCATAAATGCTCAGTGCACAGTCACAGTTTCGTTCAAACTCAGTACATATAAAATCACCACGCAAGCAACAACAGGAGGTCAAATCAGTCCAGAGAGTATTGATGTCAGTTACAACACCAATACAAGCTTTACGATCTCAAGGGACATCGGCTATCAAATTGGATCAGAAACAGAACGTAGTTGCATGGTGGCTGAGGGGATGCGTGCAGAGGATCAAAAAGCACGAATTATCTCTAACTACTACTGCGAATTATCTCGTGAGTTTATTAAGCATTTCATAGCTCAGAAACACCCAGAAAAAGCTGAAGAATTAGCAAATTATGTCGTCGTATCTCTCCAAGGGCTATCGGCTGCAGCATTTTCAGGCTTACCAGCATCTCGGGTTGTGACGGTTGCTGAGCTTGCAGGAATAAGCATTTCTTCGCTCATTAGCTCATAAATTAAAGATGATAAATAATTGTAGACACTGGACCTTGGTTTCACCCATTTTTTGGCAATCGCTATCTGAGTCTAAGTCCTGCAATATCTTTAGACGGTGACAGGCCAAAAAATCTAGCATATTCTCGGCTGAACTGATTGGGGCTTTCATACCCAACACGCAAAGCAACAGTGGTCGCGTTCCCTTCCCCGGCTAACAGCGAAGAACGTGCTGTAAGTAGACGAATACGTTTTTGAAACTGCAATGGGCTTAGGGCAGTAACAGCCTTGAAATGCCGGTAAAACGCCGATTCACTCAATGAGGCCATCTCAGCAAGTTCTTCTATCGCCACAGGTTTCTCAAAATTGCCTTTCAGCCAATTAATCGCCACGCCGATACGTGCAAGTGCTGCATCCGGCGTAGCAATATCTCGCAGCATCCAGCCAAGTGGGCCTTGTAATATCCGGAATAAAATTTCTCTTTCATAAACGGGTGACAGAGCTGCGATTTCATTTGGCTTATCCATTAGACGCAGTATTCGAAGCCATGCATCTAACAATTCTGTGGTTACTGGGGCAACAGAAAAACCCGAGTTATAAAGCCCCCCACCTAGAGTTTTAGGCAAGTCAGCAAGTAGATTTATTACTATTTTTGGGTCAAGGGTCAAACTGACGGCCAGATAAGGTTCACCATCCGCCGAGGGATGCACTTGCCCCACTGCTGGTAAATCCACCGACATCACAAAATAAGTGGCCGGATCATAATGGAAAGTCTGGTCACCAACGGTCATGGTCTTACTGCCAGTTAAAATCAGATTTACCATCGGCTCATAAACAGCTGAAAGTTGGTGCTCAGGGATACGACCCTGAACCATAGCAACACGAGGAATACCTGTTTCAGTACGCCTATTTTCGGCTCGGGCAGCGAGTTGTCGCAGTTCATTTAATATCATTTCCATAGCTATCAACTCTGTCATATAAAACACATACATATAATATAAAAAGTAGAATCAGGCAAGTTTAAGAGAGGATTATGGGAGCAGTACTATCCATTTCAGGCGATGATATATCTACCAACCAAACAGGAGAATAGTATGAAAGTCGTAATTATCACCGGTAGCAGCCGTGGCATTGGGGCCGCAACTGCAATTGAATGTGCCAAACGTGGAATGGGTGTTATTGTCACTTATCATAATAATCAACAGTCAGCAGAGAAGATTGTCCAGTCTATTGAAGGGCTTGGCGGCAAAGGCACTGCACTGAAACTCGATGTCGCAGATAGTGCTTCTTTTGCATCTTTCCGAGAAGCTGTTTTAATTGAATTACAGACAGTATGGCAGCGTACAAGTTTTGATTGTCTGGTCAATAACGCCGGTTATGGACTCTTTAACCCAATAGAGAAAGTGACTGAAGCGGAGTTTGATGGGCTTTTTAATGTGCACCTTAGGGGTCCATTTTTCCTAACCCAGGCTTTACTTCCACTGATGGCTGATGGCGGTCAGATTATAAACCTGACTAGCGCAACAACACGCTGTGCCTTTGTAGGTGTCGCGCCTTACGCCGCTTTCAAAGGGGGTCTTGAAGTACTAACACGTTATATGGCAAAAGAGTTTGGCCCACGAGGCATTCGCGCAAATTCCATCTCTCCCGGTCCGATCCGCACTGAATTAGGCGGTGGTCTGAATGACGAGTTTGAGGCTATGTTATCATCGATGACGGCACTTGGCCGCGTTGGCGAGCCAGAAGAAGTTGGCAGTGTCATAGGCAGTTTATTAGGCGATGAAAATCGCTGGGTGAACGCACAAAATATCGAAGTAGCCGGCGGATACCTGATTTAGACAGGTATCAAACAACAACTAATAATTTTAAGAGGTATGTATGTTAGATCACATCTTTTTGACTGTAAGTGATTTACGTCGCTCAATTGCTTTCTACGAGGCAGTTTTACCACAAGTGGGTATTAGTGTGCGCCATGACTATGAAGGCTCAGTCGACCACCCTGATTTGAAGGGCTTTGGTGCTGGTGGGCGAATATTCTTCTGGCTCAAACAGGGAGAACCCCACCCAACAGCGGTACATGTTGGTTTTATTGCCAACAACGAAACTGAGGTCCATGCAGCCTATAACGCCTGCATTGACAATGGTGCCACAGATAATGAAGCTGCAGGAGGTGCTCCAGGTGCAAGATTGCATTATGACCCACGTTATTTTGCCGCAAATGTGTTCGACCCAGACGGTTACAGCCTGGAATTTGTTTATAAAGATTGGCAGCATAAAAAATGATGACACTAATGATTTACGGCGCAAGCGGCTATACCGGCCGAATGGCCACTGAATATGCAAAAGCGGCAGAGTTAAATATTATTGTTGCAGGGCGTGACGAAAATAAAATTAAAGCGTTAGCAACAGAATTCGGAGTAAGCTCAAAGGTCTTTTCCCTTAATGATGCCGCTGCAGTGGATAAAGCCCTTGTCGGTGTTACTGCTATTCTTAACTGCGCAGGTCCTTATCATCGTACGGCAAAAGTTCTGACGCGAGCAGCTATTAATACAGGTTGTCATTATTTAGATATTGCAGCTGAGCTAGATAGCTATCAGCTCGCAGAACAGCTAGATAACGAAGCAAAAACAGCTGGTGTAATGTTGCTTCCTGGCAGTGGAGGCAGTGTTGCCATGCTGGGATGTCTAGCTGGTTATGCTGCTGAACAAGTAACAAAACCTTGTAAAGTCAGCATTGCTTTACATGTTACAGGTTCAATGTCACGGGGCTCAGCTATCAGTGCCAGTGAAAACCTGACGACAACAACGTTATGCCGACGCAATGGTCAACTTGAAACTCAAGACGCTGGAAATATTCAACAGTTTGACTTTGGCACAGGCTCTGTTCCCTGTTTTCCGGTCACTTTACCTGACCTGCTCACCATCTGGCATGCAACACAAATACCGAACATAGAGACTTTTGTACATGTGTCAGGCAATGCCTTTCCTGAGGGTGACCTAACGAAGTTACCGGATGGGCCAAGTACTCAAGA
Source organism: Psychromonas sp. (assembly GCA_036554425.1). Classification (GTDB taxonomy): domain Bacteria; phylum Pseudomonadota; class Gammaproteobacteria; order Enterobacterales; family Psychromonadaceae; genus Psychromonas. The sequence continues at coordinate 3,196 of DATBNI010000468.1, read as the reverse complement.
GCGAGAAGCAAACAGATACCAGGCAGCTGTTTATATAACAGACCAACATGGCGTCGTCAGCCGAGCGGTTCTTGATACCGTTAATGGTTACACCTTCACACCTTTGGCTGCAATTGAGGCCGCGCGACGCGTACTAAACGGGGAGTTTCATCCTGGTTATCAGACACCAGCAGGTCTATTTGGTAACCAGTTCGCCATCGCCATCGCAGATACTCGCATGACTTTATACTAGGTTTGAAGATACTTCATAACTATTTTTCATTATATGAAAAATAACGTAGCCATCATTACTGATGCAGAAAAGGTAATTCGATGGCTGCAATCTCGATTTTACTAACATAAGCAGACAATACGGGAGTTAATGTGATGACCCAACAAAAATATGATCTGCGAAGAGTAGCCGATACGCTAATCGTCGCAATGAATGATTTTAACGTCGAAAGCACACTGCTCCTGTTTACCACCGATGCAGTAATCGACGACTCATCAACGGGCCACCAGTTTCACGGCCAAGCCGGTATCCGCGACTATATTGAACGGTATTTTATCGAATACAATACAGTCACTTGTTTCCTGTCCAGCGAAAGCCTCGGCAATAGTTGTGCCCGCGTTCGAGTTGACTTCACAGGCGACTTTGGACATGAAATTGGCTTGCTGGAAATTACCATAAATGCTAACGGGCTGATCGTGCACATCGACGCCAATCTAGTCTACCTACCGATCATATACCCCGTTTAAATCCCTATAAAAATGCCCGAACAAGCCGAGCATAACGAAAAGCTATAATGCGATATGATCATGCAATGCTACACCACATTGCCGTGCAATATTCTTACTCCATCGGTCAACATTATCTGGCCACACAATGCTTTTCACGATAGACAACGAACGTAAAACGGGATAGAGCAGAATAACGTCTGGTGACCACTTATGATCAGTAGATTCACTAACCAGTATATGTTCCAAAGTCAGTAAAGCCTGATTTATTTGCGCAACAAGAACTTCACTGTCACCAATTAAAGCTGAGAAACTACCAAATACAGCTTGTTTCTTATCAATAAAGTACTGCCGAGCATTGATCGTCTGAAATTCTGGGAAGTCAGAATAGGCCCAGCGGGGTATCGCAAGTTTATAAATAATAGATGAATAGGCTTCAATCCATTCTTCTACACCGCAGAGCTTAGGCAGCGTTAAAACTGACTGCCCATCAATATTATCAATGTTTTTGACAATATCTAGGCTCTCACCAATTGCATGACCCACATCATCAACAGTGACAGGAAGCATCTTTTTACCAATGAGGCCAATCGGAGTTTGCTCATCGTCATTGGCTAAATAAATAACGTCAACAGGGTTGCCTTTAAGTCCAAATATCATTCTGGCTCGAACGCAAAATGGACAGTGATCATAAACATAGAGTTTCATTCATATGCCCTCGATGCCAGTTTAACGAGTGAATCCTGCAAAAGGAGTCATATAAACCGCGCCGAAAGGATCGAGTCGCTTTCTAATTTCAGCATCGGGCGTGCCATAGACGGTTAAACCTGTAATGGTTACTTGAGATAAAAACTTTTTAGCAAAAGGTGCAAACGTTACATCAACATGAGAAACCACACCTTCAGAGTGATAGCGCTCAATAATATCTGCTGTCTGTTCATCATCACTCAAACTATAAAAATAAGAGAGCGTATGTGGTTCTTTTTTTGCTTCTTTAACCACATTCGCAACTAGATCACGAAATGCAGGCAATTGGCCATCTTTAATTGCAAGTTTAAAAACGCAGGTAATTTCATTTTTCATATAAAACCTCTGGGAAGATTGGAAACAAGTTTGGCATTACATACAGCCTGAGAAGCATTATGCCGTTACCTCTAATAGAACAATGGTAACGGCGATTCAGCATATCGAAGTAAGGTGTAAGTAATACGTCAAAAGCAATTTATTAGCTTGATTTTTTGAGTGTCTCAGAAAAAAGCTCACCAGATATGGCCCAGTTTTCTACTTTTACATCATTAAAAATGACATACACATACTTGGGATCTACGTTGGCATGCTGAGCAAGTGCATCCGTCACCGCTTTTGCAACCGCCGCTTTAGCTTCGTCACGACCTTCAAACATTTGAATATTTACTACTGGCATACAAGCCCCCTAAAAGATTTTGATGAACGATAAATTTCGCTGATCATCTTAAGAGAAATTATGGGTAAGAATAAACACGTTATAGCTCGCTAGTTTGTAGAAAATAATTCGACAATAACAATGCATTGACGAGCATCTTTGATATAGATGTCTATCTGAGCTGCTATTCTAGTTCGCTTGATCATAACTAATTAAAAGCACCTAAATCCGATAAACGAACAAATTCATCAATTACAAATCGAACACTTGGCATTAAGTGCTGATTAGTTGGCCAGATAATGTGTAACTGAGTGGGTGCAGGTGTTAACTGTGGCAAAATAGGCACAAGCTTATTTGTGCTTATAGCGCTACGCAGTAATGATTCAGGGAACTGAACGACTCCAGCCCCTGCGATAGCGGCGTCTACCATAGCATCACCATCACTTATCTGATGGAAAGGCTGTGGATGAAAATATTCATCTATTCCATCGATATTTTTAACTAACCAAGGTAACGGTTTTCCTCCCCGCCAAGCCATTATACAACGATGATTTGCCAGTTCTTCAATGCTCCTAGGTTGACCATGCTCAGCGATATACTTAGGTGACGCACACAACACTAGATGTTGCTCATTTAGCTTACGAGCAATTAATTCGTAGCTCTCCTTAATTGGTCCGAAGCGAAATGCTAAGTCAAAACCAACTTCAAGTGGCTCGACAACTTTGTCGTTGAATGTCAGTGTCAATTTAAGTTCGGGAAACCTAGCCGTCATCTGCAACAGTATTGGCATTACAACACTGCGACCAAAAGCAGCGGGCATGTCAATACGAATATTTCCTGATGGATGCTGTTGTTTCGATTTCAGTGCCAGTTCAGCATCACCTAAAATAGCAAGTGCTGATTGGCAACTTAAGAGATATGCCTCTCCCTCAGTTGTTAGCACTACTTTACGCGTGCTGCGATGAAACAATCTCGTGGAAAGATGTTCCTCAAGCTTGCTAATGCTTTTCCCTAAGGCTGATTTTGAAACTCCCACCTCTTCAGCCGCGATAGTAAAACTGCCATAACGCGCAATAG
>DATBNI010000467.1:0-4665 GCA_036554425.1 Psychromonas sp. | reverse complement strand
TGGCGGCTTGGCAAATACTTATTACGTCGGTATTGAAAGCTCCATGCCAGCTATTCCGGGCATGGAACCCCCCTTAGAAGCCTTATGTATCGCGCCTTTTGGGATGGAGGAGGGCTCAGAAACCGCGCCGAGTAAAGCCGAATTTGGTTTGGTTGTCGGAGAGCCCGTGCGTTTCCGCTTTTTTGGCTCGAACACCCGCCGTCATGATCAAGCAGGTTTGCAGCTAGCTAATTGGATCGATGATGAGCTTCAGGAGCTGCCTGAGTTACAGGCAACCTTATCGGTAGAAGGACGCCGTGCGGGAGATGTTGTCGCGGTTCGCCTGCTGGCTAAAGTCACCGCAGTCGGGACACTGCAGCTAGAAGCTGTCGCGGTTAACAGCATCGACACTAACGGCGTTCCGGAGCGCTGGCACATTGAGCTGGATGTACGGGATTAAATGAATAACTTGGCAGTCAAATATCTTATCGGTATCGATTTAGGCACCACTAATACAGTGGTGGCCTATGCCGATATGCTCAAACCCTTAACCCCTGAAAACTGTTTTATTTTTGAAATTGAACAGTTGGTTGCCCCGGGCGAAGTCGCTAAACGGCCTTTATTACCTTCATTTCGTTATCATCCGGCCGGCGGTGAAATCAACCCTGCCGATTTACAACTTCCCTGGTCCAATGCTGCCTTCGACCAACTGGAGGGAGAATTGCCCCAGGTCGTTATCGGAGAGTGGGCGAGAGAGTTGGGCGCAAAGGTTGCTGGCCGCCAGGTTGTTAGTGCTAAAAGTTGGCTTTCTCATCCTCAGGTTGATCGCAATGCCGATATTCTGCCCTGGGCCGGTGCGCAGGATGTGACAAAAGTCTCTCCTGTGCTGGCTTCTGCAGGTTATTTACTGCATGTACGTCATGCCTGGAATTTTGAGCATCCTGATGCCTTGATGGAAGATCAGGAAGTGGTCATTACTATCCCCGCCTCATTTGATGAGGGAGCAAGGGCGCTCACGGTCGAGGCTGCAAGACTCGCCGGTCTGGGTAATATATTATTGCTTGAGGAGCCTCAGGCCGTTTGTTATGACTGGTATGCACGGCAGGGTGAGACGGTACAAACACAACTGGCGAAAATAAAATTATTGATGGTTTGTGATGTGGGCGGCGGTACGACGGATCTCAGTCTGATTAAAGTGGCTCAAGGAAAAGATAACAAGCTGTCATTAACCCGTATCGGTGTGGGTAATCATCTTATGCTTGGCGGGGATAATGTTGATTTGGCACTGGCACATATTGCGGAGGGACTTATTAGTGATGCTCGGTCATCAAATAAAAAACTCAGTGCAGCGAGCTTATCGCAATTAATACAGCAAACACGCAAAGCAAAAGAGTTACTGATGAGGGAGAATTCCCCCGACAGTGCCAAGGTCACTGTATTAGGCAGTGGCGCAAAACTGATAGGCGGCGCTAAAAGCTGTGAACTTTCGAAACAAGCGGTGAGAGACATTGCGCTGGACGGTTTTTTTCCCAATATCAGCTTCGATCAGCGGCCGCTTAAAAGGCGCAGTGCGGTAGTTGAATTTGGGCTACCTTATGCTGCCGATCCCGCAGTAAGCAAGCATATTGCCGAATTTATTGCCGATCACCAAATTGCTTGCCAAGATGCCTTAGCACTTGATTCTGCTTCATCCGAAGGCCATGCTGTTCCCGATGCGGTATTATTTAATGGCGGCGTTTTTAATAGCGAAGTGCTCAGTGAGCGCACCATTGAGCTGCTCAGTAGATGGCGCGGCAGCGCGGTAAAAAGACTGGAAAATAATCACCGTGACCTTGCTGTTGCGCAGGGGGCGGTGGCTTATGCGAAAGCGCGCCGCGGTGCGCAGCTTAAAATTGGCGGCGGTTCGGCGCGCACATTCTTTCTGCTACTTGAGCTGCAAGATACGGCTAAACAGGTCATCTGTATTATGCCTAAAGGCAGCGAAGAAGAACAAGAGCTGACCCTTAGCGAAAGAAAATTTTCATTACAGTTAGGTTTACCCGTTCAGTTTCATCTCTTTTCTACTACCGCCGACCAGCCTTATAAAGTCGGTGAAATCATTACCCTTGACGAGCAGACGCTGGCCGGCGGGCATTTTATATCACTGCCTCCGCTGGTTGTGGTCTTAGAAAAAACCACCTCAGACTCGGTGATAGTGTCCTTGGCAACCAGGTTTACCGAAGTCGGCACACTGAAAATAGATTGTGTGGCTGAAAACCAACAACGTTGGCATCTCGAATTTCAAATTCGCAAGGCATTATCGCAGCAGACAGCAACGGATAAAACAGCCGCACTGCCCGCCGGTTTTGATCAGGTCAGAGACAAAATCGATCTTGTCTTCGGTGAGAGTAAAAAACAAATCACCCCCAAGGCGGTTAAAAGCTTACGTGCTGATATTGAAAAGCTGTTGGGCAAGCGCGATAACTGGGAACTCCCCCTGCTGCGTGCATTGTTCGATCTGTTATTGGAGGGTAAAAATCACCGCCGCCGCTCTGCTGCCCATGAGCGGATTTGGTTTAATCTGGCGGGGTATTGTTTACGTCCAGGTTTTGGTTATCCGGTTGATGATTGGCGTATTGAGCAAATTTGGGATTTATACGAGCAGGGGCTGCAGCATCATCAGGAAACACAAGTGTGGATCGATTGGTGGACATTCTGGAGGCGGGCTTCTGGCGGACTCAGTGCGCTGCAGCAGGCGCGCGTGTTTGAGGATATCGCCAAATTTATCGACCCGGCCGCATTAACCAATCGAAAATTAAAAGAGGAAGCAAAACAAAAATCCTATGAGGATATGGTTAAATTGGTTGCAACGCTGGAGCTTTTACCTGTTAAACATAAAATCCAAATCAGCCAATGGTTGTTAAAACGTTTACAGAAATCATCAGAAACCAGTAGCAGCTGGTGGGCGCTTGGCAGACTCGCATCACGGATCCCTTTTCATGGCAGTGCACATAATGTTATTGATAAAAGCGAGGTTCAAAGCTGGCTGCCGAAATTACTGTCTATCGACTGGGAAAAAAATCCTCAGGCCGCTTTTGCTGTGGTATTAATGTCCCGTATGAGTGGCGATCGCAGTCGTGATCTTGACACCGATTGGCGTGCTAAAATTATAAAGCAGCTCGTTATGGTTAAAGCGCCCGTGAGTTGGACAGAGATGCTTGCCAGCGTTAAAGCGCTCAATGAAGCAGAAACCAAACGCGTCTTTGGTGAGGGTTTACCCGTCGGATTGAAATTGATTCAGTAATAAATAATCAACTCGGGTCTTGAGTTTTGTATTAAGATATAAAACTCAAGACCCGCCTCATTGCCACTTTTAAAATCTCCTTATATCAATAACAAATACTCCACTGGCTTTTTTATCCATTCTTCGGTTGACACAGCCCAGCACAATAAAATAATATTTTTTTGCTGTTATCATGACATTTTAAAAATGAACCTTGTTATTTAGCACTTTTTTACGGTTTTTTACTTAACACATTAATATTAAAGGGTTATTTTTTTTAAAACATTTCCGGAATTAAGCCTTTTTTATAATCGCAAAAAAATATGTTTTTTTTGTTGGGTGCTATACTTTTGGCAAATACAAGAAGATAAAATTATGAACAGGGTACTAGCAAGCTTATTGCTGACAATCACTCATATTATTGTTAAGAAACTGAATTTGGAGAAGGGACATGAGTTATAAGCATGTATTGGTTGCCATTGATTTGGCTGAAACTAGCGATATAGTGATAAGCAAAGCTGTATCATTAGCTAAAAATTTAGATGCAAAACTTTCTTTTATCTCTATTGATATTTCACATCCCGATACAGACCGGGTTTACGATCCTGTTGAGGTTAAATTAATTGAGGAAAAACACCAGGAATTAACCGCTAAACTGAAAGAACTCGCCGAGCTAACGGATTATCCGATCACTACTACCAAGGTGGTAGGAGGGGACGTAGAGGAAACCTTGATGCGGGAAATTACGAAGATTAAGGCAGATTTATTAGTTTGTGGACATCACCACGGCTTTTGGAACCGCTGGTGGTCTTCTGCGCGTAAATTGATCAATATTACAGTAGTGGATTTATTACTTATTCATCTATAAGTACGGTCTCAGTGGCCAATGGATATTGGCCACTGATTGATGGATCTTGCAAGCTGCACCGAGGTTTTTTATGATATGCCCTGTCCTTTTCAATTATAAGGGTAAAAACCTTAAACCCAGCTCGCCTTTATACTCGAATCTGTTGACCTTTTGTGTGCATTTTAGCAGCAGTTTGTGCATTATTTGTACTTCCAAGATCTTGCGTTGTGTCATTGTTCTACATAAGCAGGCGATTACGCATACGAGCGTGCGCAAAAATTCTGCCGCCCTTAGGGGTCATCTAAAAGCGTCCTGGGCTGCGTCGTTTACATCGAATATCTATGCTGCACTCCTCATACCTTGCTCTGAACACTTTTAGATTGAAAAAGTTTGTACTTCAAAGATCAGCAGAGACAAAAGTTATCCTCTTTTAATTTCTTAATCTGCTTAGCGTTATTTAACGGCAGATAATGTTTAAAACGCGCTCAATTTACATTGTTTAAATTATTATTGTTACTTCCTTGTATAGGTTGAAAATTTAGATCAGCAAATTTGGCCTGAGGGGCGATCTTTTAGC
>DATBNI010000460.1:0-6158 GCA_036554425.1 Psychromonas sp. | reverse complement strand
GGATCAATACAAAAATACGCAATTTGGGATGGCTGAGCAGTTTTGCGCCTTTAAGGAGATAACCTACACCGGAAAGGGGCTGTTGTATGAGTTGGTTTCGGATCATAATTACTCTTTAAATTTATCAAAAACAGGATTCTAACGAAAAAGTCGGGCTTTGTATAAATGTGTAACAGTTTTATAAAAAAATACAGGCAATATGTAGACGCTTTCATTTAATCAAGGTACTTTAACAGTTATCTAACTATATTTTGCAATTAAGAGAATTTATCATGCAGCATTTTCAATCTATTCTTATTTTCATCGGGTTACTTGCCATTGGCGGCGTATTAATTCATGGATATTTAACCAATCGTAAAGAAAAAAAAGTGCTGTTTGAGAACAAAATAAACACTGACATTTTTTCTGAAAAAGACAATTCAGATTCGAATCAAGATGGCATTATTGATGATTTGGCCTTCAGTCATCCCAGAGATGAAGACGCTCAAGAGCAAATCGATTTTTCAATTTCAGAAGAAGAAGATGACGATCTTGAAGCCCTTCATTTTAGTGACCAAGAGGATAGTGATCAAGATGACAGCTCAGGGGTTAATATTTCTGATCCGGACGAATCTTTGCCAGAATTTTCTTTAAATGCCAATAAGGTCGAACAAGAAGAAACAGAGACCAGGGTAAATAATGTTGATTTAGAGGCGAGTGATAAAAAAGCTAATGCAAATAATGAGCCGCAGGATGTCTTTATTTTTAACGTTGTTGCAAAAGAAGGAACTAAAATACTCGGCCATGAGTTATTGCAGTTTTTCTTAACCTCCGGATTCCGTTTCGGCGAGCGCTCTATTTTTCACCGCCATTTACATTCAGACGGCACCGGCCCGATTTTATTTAGTATTACCAATATGGTGGAGCCGGGTATATTTGATCCGGATCGGATGGCACGCTCTGTTTGCGAAGGGGTGTCCTTTTTTGTTGTTGCGCCAAATCCGGAGATTAATATTAAAGGCGCATTTGATATGATGCTAACCGCAGTAGAGCAGATGACAGAAGAATTTGACTGTGTTGTTTTAAATGCACATCGATTGCCGCTAACGGAACAACAATTTAGAGATGACCACCAACGGCTAATGCGTTATGTCTGATTGCGAGTAAGAAGCTGAATAAAAGATAAAACCTCGGTCAGCGAGGTTTTTTTATAACAAAAATATGGTATGGATATGAGCATAGAGAAAGAGATACAGGGATTAACGGCCTTATTAGAAGAATACAACTATCAATATTATGTCCTTGATAATCCCACTGTGCCGGACAGTGAATATGATCGGATTTTTCAGCAATTACTGACCTTGGAAAAATCTCACCCTGAATATTTTAACCCCAATTCACCGACCCAAAAAGTCGGTGGTGTGGCGCTAAGTAAGTTTGAACAAGTTAAACATCAATTGCCCATGCTCAGTTTGGATAATGTTTTTACAGAACAAGCTTTATCCGACTTTATCCAGCGTGTTATGGATAGATCCGATGGGCAAGCCGCTTTCTGCATTGAGCCAAAGTTAGATGGTTTAGCCGCCAGTCTCATTTATGAAAAAGGTTTACTAGTGCAGGCTGCGACTCGCGGCGACGGGCAAACGGGTGAGAAAGTGACTGAAAATGTCAAAACCATTGCCAATGTACCGCTTAAACTGCGTGGCGAGAATATTCCTGCGCGCTTAGAGGTTCGGGGTGAAGTGTTTATGCCTAAAGCGGGTTTTAAAAAACTCAATGAAGGATTGATTAATGCGGGTGAAAAACCCTTTGTTAATCCGCGTAATGCCGCTGCCGGCAGTTTACGTCAACTGGATTCCAAGATAGCAGCAAGCCGTCCATTGGCCTTTTATTGTTACGGAGTTGGGGTCTTTGAAGGGGATTTGGCGAATACTCAGTTCGAGCGAATCCAGCAGTTAAAGGGCTGGGGACTGCCTATTTCCGCTGAGATTAAACGTGTTATCGGTAAAGAAAATTGCCAGGCTTATTATGAAGAGATGCAGTTAAAGCGGCCAAACTTAAGCTATGAAATTGATGGTGTTGTTTATAAAGTTGATGACATCAGCTTACAGGAAAGTTTAGGTTTTGTCGCACGGGCGCCGCGTTGGGCAACTGCCTATAAGTTTCCTGCAGAAGAAGCCGTTACTGTGGTTGAAAATGTAGAATTCCAGGTCGGGCGCACCGGGGCAATTACACCCGTGGCAAAACTTAAACCCGTCTTTGTAGGTGGTGTGACTGTTTCAAATGCCACTCTGCATAATAAAGATGAAATTGAACGTTTAGGTATCTTAATCGGCGATCAGGTCGTTGTGCGCCGCGCAGGGGATGTGATCCCGCAAGTTGCGCGTGTTTTATTCGATAAACGCGATCCTGACTCGACCCGTGAAATCGTCTTCCCAACGCTTTGCCCTGTTTGTCAAAGCAGCGTTGAACGTATTGAAGGAGAGGCGACTATCCGCTGCAGCGGCGGGTTATATTGCCAGGCGCAGTGCAAACAAGCGATTAAACATTTTGCTTCGCGTAAAGCCTTAGATATTGATGGATTAGGTAATAAAATTGTCGATTTGCTGGTGGATCAGAAGATGATTAAACACCCGTCAGATTTATTCAGTCTGACCAGCGATCAACTTGCCTCTTTACCCAGAATGGGCGAGGTATCGGCGAAGAAATTAATTAACAGCTTGCAAGTCAGCAAACAGACGACCCTGGCCCGTTTTCTTTATTCTCTGGGTATTAGAGAAGTCGGTGAAGCGACCGCAAATAATTTGGCTAATTATTACAAAAGCATTGAAGCCGTTAAAAATGCCGGGATAGAAGATCTTAAAGCGGTTGCAGATGTAGGCGAAATTGTCGCTAAACATATCTATTATTTTTTCCGTCAAGAGCACAATATTGAAGTCCTGAATAAACTGCTTGATGCCGGTATCCACTGGCCTGAAATAAAAGCCGTAGAACAGGAAAAGCAACCCTTAAAAGGACAAACCTTTGTTATCACAGGCTCATTTGACAGTATGTCCCGCAGTGATATTAAAAATGCATTACAGGCTTTAGGTGCCAAAGTTGCCGGTAGCGTTTCTAAAAATACCAATACGGTTGTGGCGGGTGAAGCGGCCGGTTCGAAACTCATTAAAGCACAGGAGCTGGGCATTAATATCCTGGATGAAGCGGAATTATTAACTCTGCTGGAAAAATAAAAGGCTCTAAATTCAAAGCTCAAGCCCGAAAGTATCTTCTGCATTATCAACTGGGGATATAATTACAGTATAAGTCACGGTTTGTTGTCTTTAAAATTTATAAACTTGTTTTAAGTATTAACCATATTGGGTAACCCGATGAAAAAAATAAAAAATGAATCTCAATTGTTACAACATGCTATTAAGTTAGGGACCACATACGCCTTAAAAAGAGGTTATGTCGGGATCGATGAAACAACTTCCGCCAAGGATAAACAGGAGTGTATTTACCGTTTATTAGTGCAGGATAAATTAATCTCGCCGCTCCCTAAAGATCAGGAAACATCGGCTGATATTCGTCATAAATTAGTTATCTGGATCAGTAAACATCTGCCGCCGGATCACTCATTACTGAAATAGACTGTCATGAGTAAAAAATGAAGGTTTAATCACCTTCCCTTTTTGTTTGCAGTAACGAATTATTCAATAACCCAATAGAGTGGGCCAACAGCTTGCGCTTGCGGCTGTTGGTTTAACTTTTATTGTTGGTATTCCGCCCTTGACTGCGTGTAGATGATGAGAAGCCGAAACACAGTTTCCCAGTTCGAGAGAGTCATGCTCTTTGAACAGCAAGATAAAAGTAACCAAAAGAGTGCCGTTCCGACACGTTTTTTATTCTTGCACTGTCCAACCACTTTTTAACGCACCACCTCAGACATTACGTCCCTGTACTGGCTGAGGCTAGTGAAAACATCCATGTTTTCTCTTGCTAAAGCGTTTGGTCATTACTAGAAAAACGTACGGAAATTACCTAGCCGCATTGGTTTGGTGCTTTAGAGGCGAAAATTTTGGTTGTTCTTTCTTTTGCTTCTTCTACTTAAAAATTAAGAAAATAATCCCAATAGGTAGAAGCAACAGCAAAAACCAGCAGTATGGAAAAAAGATTTAATACAAAACCATATCGGATCATACTTTTTACCTCAACGGCAGAGCAGCTCATTGCGATCGCATTTGGCGGTGTTGCTATGGGCAGCATAAAAGCGTAACTGGCACAGACGGTTGCGACCATCATCAACAATCTTGTATCCAAACCATTTTGCTGGCCGAGGGCGTAAATAACCGGCAAGATCATAGAAATAAGCGCGGTATTGCTGGTTATTTCAGTTGAGAAGGTGACCAGGCCGGCGATTAAAAGAATCAATAAGGGGATCGGCAGCTGGCTAAAGCTTTGCAGGAAAGTCGCTAACTGAATCGCTAAACCTGAGCTTGTAAAAACATGGGCAATAGAAAAACCTGCTCCAAATAAAAACAAGATTTCAAAGGGGATCTTTTTGCTATCGGACCAATTAAGGATATTGAAGGGCGGCACAAATAATATTAATCCTGCGCCTAATAAAATCCCCTTTTCATTTAATCCCAATCCCGCATAGTAGGGTTGTATAGGTGAGTTAATTAAAAGCAGTAATATCAGCGTCACCAATACCAGCGTTACTTTTTTTTGCTCTGTGCTTAGCTTCGGTTGTTGCTGAGATTGTTGCTTAACTATTTTTTTGTATTTTGTTCCCCATGAAAGCATCCATCCGAGAAATAAAAACAGAATTAATGCCAAGGGTAAAACCAGTAAAATCCATTGCATAAAGGGGATGCTTTTTAAATTTAACTGATCCAGCAGACCGTAGAGAATTAAATTGGGTGGGGTGCCGATAGGCGTGATAATACCGCCAATACTCGCCCCGTAACAGATGGCCAGGGCGAAGCGCATTTTTAAGGCATCATCTTCAGATAAAAACAATGCTAAGGGAATTAATAATAAGCAGCTGGTGGTGTTCGAGAGAAACGCGCTAAGACTGCCTGCGGTTAATGCCAGGGCATAAATAATACCCGTTATTGTATTTGGGAAAAACGCTAACATTTTATTGGCAATGACTTTATGCAGCTCGGTTTTTTCCACAGCAATAGCCAGTAAAAAACCGCCAATAAAAAGAAAAATAATGGAGTTACTGTAATTACTGGTGACCTCGTCCGTGGGTAACAGATCAAAGATAGGGAAAAGAAGGATCGGCAGCAATGAAACTACGCCCAGTGGCAAGCCATTATTACTCCATAAAATGACTAAAAAACTGATCAAGCCCAGCGCTATTGCTTGTTCTGATAGCAACCAAAAATGGCAGAAAAAATATAACAACAAAGAGGAAATAACCGCGATAAAAATCTTAATGAGATTGCTATCCATATTACCCATCCAATTTTGAAGTATCTGTTTATGATTTTAGTATCAATATCAGATTTCATTAGCAACGATCCTGACAATAAATTTGTTGTTAAGATAGTTGTCTATGACTGGACAAGTTTTTTGATATTGCAATGATCAACCTGCTTTTTAACGCACCATCTCAGTGTACTGGCTGAGATTAAAAAAATCTAAGCTGAGCCTTCTCATAAACCTAAACTGTCGTTGAATTCGCGCCATGATTTTTGTTGCCAAAGCAGTTGCTCACTGCAAAAAAATGGACGGGAGCCAGGCAGCCGAACTGGTTTGGTGTTTTAGAAACAAAAAGTTTTGGCTGTCCCGTCTTTTAGTTACTTATCGAGCTGTTAAAAGCAGGGCGTTAGTGGATCTACTGCTTTAGCGCTATTATTAAATGGCCTGCTGCCCAATATTTTCACCCCTGCTGCGTAGTCCGTTTTATCTTCCTATACTCTATTTAGTTTTATTGCAGGTGCCGCTGAAATTATTTTCTTTATTTTCTTTATTTTTATTGTGTTAGTGATTTCTCTAGTAGAGAATGCTTTTCGAGGAAAAGCTCCTCGATCATAGTACTTAAATAGATTTATTCGATTATAATAGCAAAAGGGCTAAAAAGGTGATCACCCTTGCTGGTTAAAATTATTCCTAACTGCGTTGTGATTTTTGAAGTGAGAATCACTATCTCCTGCAACTCGCGCCTTGTTAGTACTGGTTTTTCC
>DATBNI010000385.1:0-2805 GCA_036554425.1 Psychromonas sp. | reverse complement strand
AACCCGATCCCCGACTTTCAACTTGGATATTCTTGCTGCCAGGCCGATGTTATGGAACAACAAAATAGTTTGACTATTATCTAAGCGCAGAATGAACCTCTGATGCTTAGCACCATAAGTATCATCAGCAGGGATTTTAATGACTTCACCTCGCCCTTGAACTTGAATATCACTTTGCCGAGACTCATAGGATTGCTTTAAATTAGCATCATCCGCCCAAACGGAAAGAGATAGAAGGCTCAACAACACTATGATGCTCGCCAGCATTCGCTGCATTTTTATAACCTTAACTGCGCCTAATGCTTATAAAAGGCAAGTTTGCGGCCCATTTTATTAGACAGGAAGATGGCATTTACTATTAAAATAAAGAGTCCGACAGATCAAACAATTCTTGATTAAAAGGTCGTTTCATATTGTTAATACAATCAATAATATCATAGTGCACCATTTGTGAGTTCATTATACCGATGCAACGACCGCCTTGACCTTCTAATAACAGCTTAACAGCAAAAGATCCCATACGACTGGCCAAAATGCGATCCCGGGCGGTAGGTGTACCGCCACGCTGTATATGACCTAAAATGGTTGCACGTGTATCATGGCCCGTTTCAGCTTGAATAAGTTTAGCAAGTTTACCAACCTTGGTTACGTGCTCACACATCGCAATAAGCATGTGTGTTTTACCTTTAGCAATACCGGCTTTGATCTGCCTGAGCAACTCAGCTTCGTTATAACCCTTTTCCGGAATCACAACGAATTCAGCACCACCGGCGACTGCTGCACCTAAGGTTAAATCACCACAGTAACGGCCCATGATTTCAACAATGGAGATACGTTTGTGTGATGCCGATGTATCACGTAAACGATCGATTGCTTCAACCACTATATTCAATGCGGTATCAAAACCTATAGTGTAGGTTGTACCCGGAATATCATTATCGATAGTGCCTGGAATACCGATACAGGGATACCCCATTTCGGTGAGTTTTTTAGCCCCTATGTATGAACCGTCACCACCAATAACAACTAAGGCATCAATACCGTGTTTTTTAAGATTTTCAATGGCTTCTTCACGTACTTTTTGTTGTTTAAATTCAGGGAAACGTGCTGAACCTAAGAAAGTGCCGCCGCGGTTAATGACATCAGAAACAGAGTGACGATCGAGCTGCTTAATATTGCCTTGATGCAAACCTTCATAACCATCAAAGATGCCATAGACTTCTAAACCAAGATGTAAGCCTTCACGCACTACAGCGCGGATTGCCGCATTCATACCTGGTGCATCACCACCACTGGTTAAAACACCTATTTTTTTAATCATTGCCGTCTCCAATATCCGAATCACTAGTCTTTCAATTTTGGTGAGTAATTTCCATGCGGGTGCTATAAAATTTTTTGTTATATTAAAACTGAGTATAGAGCGAATAAAACGCCTTTGCGTCGAGATTGGCATCTTTTTCTGTCATCACCTGCATCAAGTCGGAGAGAAAAAAAGCTGGACATTCAAAGGGTAGCGATTAATTTTAAACGCCCATCCCCCAAGCAGTTAAGCAACTTAATTGTTATATTTTCTTAAACTTTCGATGTAAAATAAACTTTAATTTCAGCTTCGGTCATTTCCTGAGTCTGATTGGAAAAACAATAATAGTCAGGGCGCTGATCACTAAAATACTGCATAGTCATGACAAAATCATTAACCTTTGAGAATAAGCCGACAGGGATATTATAACGACCATTTTTATTCAATCTGTAAAATAAATGTGTACCGCAATTAGAACAAAAACCTCGCGCAGCCCAGGCTGATGACTTATATTCTTTGACATTTCCAGCCCCTTTAATGTCCACCTCAGTGCCGCACTGAACAGCAAAAAAAGGGCCACCGCCCCACTTTCTACAGGTATCACAATGGCACACTGTAAATTTAGGATTTACCCTGCTAACTTCTATTTTCACGCTGCCGCATAGACAGCTTGCTGCATTTTTAATTAACTCAGGCATTGTGTATGGTTCCTAAATTCTGGTGAAAATGGACGCATCTGTCTGAACTGCAAACAATCCCTTATACAGTTGTATGGCGTTTTTTGTGCTTATTACTGTATTAAATTTTGACTCTCCAGCCAATCCATCACTTTAATTGAAGCAAGCGAACAGAGTGATTTATTTTGGTAACTTATAAAATCAATTTCTTCTATTTCTGCATCAGGAGCAAGATCTCCCTGGAAGTCTGCAAAATAACAGCTTAACTTGACAATAGTTTCGCTACTTTTCCCATCAGCTGGCGCTTTGAATGTTTGTGCATATTTGATTGAAGCAGGGATTAACTTAACTGAAATTTCTTCCTGAATTTCACGTATCAGCGCTTGCTGATCGGATTCCCCATCTTCACGCTTACCACCTGGAATATAAAACAGTTTTTTATTCTTTGAACGGGCACTCAATAGCTTGCCATCGCGAATATACAACCAGGCTAGTTTATCAATTTCTTTTTTCACAAAGACTCCTTAAGGGAATGAATTTCATCAACACCTGTAATGATTATTTTGTTAAGTATTCCTTGGACCAAACATGATGACAGTCATACCAAGAATACAAATTAAAACACCAACGATGTCTGTCATTGTTGGACGAGTTGATTCTACCAGCCACAACCACATTAATGCGACAGAAACATAAATACCGCCGTATGCCGCGTAAGTGCGGCCTGCTTCTTCCGGATGTAAGGTAAGCAACCAAACAAAGGCTGCGAGACTAAATGCAGCAGGTATCAGTAACCAAATTGAATAGCCTTGCCGCAACCAAAGATAC
>DATBNI010000369.1:0-5524 GCA_036554425.1 Psychromonas sp. | reverse complement strand
CCAAGGCCAACATCACCAGCGGCAGCAGCGCAGGAACCCACAGTATTATTTAAACGTAATAAACAGTGAGGATAAAATGAATAAGCCAGTAATTTATTGCATGTACGACTCGCACAACAAAACATGGAACATCATGTCGGCAGAAGATAACAGCTGCATCCATTACGGCAATATCGACGGCCTTAATAACTGGCTGGAAAAGAACAAAGGAGACTACACAGAAGTGTCGCGCTAACGATAAATCAAAATGAACGTGGACAGAATGTGGACATGGCCATGAAACCATTGCAAATTTTAGAGTGAAAAAACACAAATTACAGACATAAAAAAACCCGCTAGGCCGGTTGGTGACTGGCTTTGCGGGTTTAGTCGGCTTTTAGTATTTTAAAGCCTATAGGTGGTGGAGATGGGGGGAGTCGAACCCCCGTCCGAAAAACCTACATCCTCGGTACTACATGCTTAGTCAGTTATTTGGTTAACTCGTTGATCTCCAACTGACAGGATATCAAAAAGCGAGCCCGATACTATTTCGCGGTTCACCCTCGAACAAGGTTCCCTCGCTATCCGATGTAAATGACCTTCCGAATCCCTGCCCATAGGAGAAACGTGGGTGGAAGGCTAGCTAGCCTAAGCTGCTAGAGAGTAGTTAGAGTCGTTAGCAACTATAACGTTGGCGGCTTTTTACGAGGCCAACCGCCACCTCGGCATGCACCTTGGGTTTCAAGAATCTCGTCGAGTCCTGAATCATCCCCGGTGATTATCAATATTGCTATTGATAATGATCACACTATAGCAACGTTTAAATGCTAAAGATAGTGTTATCTATATCACATTACTCTTTTTTAGCACACTTATTTTCGTGTATCGTGCTTCATCATACGTTCTTTTTGTACTTTCCATTCCCGATCTTTTATATCGGCGCGTTTGTCGTGATCTTGTTTACCTTTTGCCAGTGCAAATGATATTTTTACCCAGGCGTGTTTCCAGTATAATGAGATCGGAATGATCGAGTAACCTTGACGTTCAACTTTACCGACTAAGTTGTCGAGTTCTCGTCTGTTAAGCAATAATTTACGATAACGCATAGGATCGCAAACAACATGTGACGACGCTGCAAGAAGGGGAGGAAAAGTGGCACCCAATAGCCATGCTTCCCCATTTTTCAGGAAAATATAACTATCAGCGATATTCGCTTTGCCCGCGCGTAACGATTTTACTTCCCAACCCTGTAGTTCAAGACCTGCTTCAAAGCGTTCTTCAAGGTGGTAGTCGTGACTAGCACGTTTATTTCGTGCAATCGTGTTGTCTTTGTTTTTAGTTTTTGAATTATTTTTAGCCATAGCCTCACATTATAGAGCGACTATTATAAATTGATAGAGTGACTATTATAAATTACTGGTTGATTTGTATAAAAATTGCTGAAATTTAGGATAAATTCCCTATTTATTTTTTGTTGATGGTGCGGATCGTGTAATATAACTTTTTTTAAAGTATGGAGAGCAGATGGCACAGGTATCTCGTAGTGCGTTACTCATGTATAGCGCCGAAGAAATGTATCAATTGGTTAATGATGTGAATGCTTACCCTGAGTTTTTACCGGGCTGTGTTGATGCTAATATATTAACAAACAATAACAATGTGATGCGCGCTTCAGTTAAAGTGTCAAAAGCCGGTATCAGTCAAACCTTCACCACAGAAAATATTTTAGTCAATGGACAAAGTATTTTAATGAATTTAGTGGATGGCCCTTTTAAACATTTAAGGGGCGGCTGGACATTTTCTAAACTTGACGAACAGGCCTGTAAAATCAATTTAGATTTAGAGTTCGAATTTAACAGTTCATTGGTTGAACTTGCGTTTGGGCGTATTTTTCATGAGTTAGTGGGTTCAATGGTGAAATCTTTTTCCAGCCGTGCAAAAGTCGTTTATGGAATACGATAGGGAAACTTATGAGTGAGTTGATTGAAATTGAAGTTGTTTATGGGAGGCCGGACAAACAAGTTTTACTTTCGTTATCTGTGCCGGTGGGCAGTACGCTGGAAGAGTGTATTAAGTTATCGGGGATCACCACTTATTTTCCAGAAATCATACCCAGTGAAGCCGTGGTCGGCATTTTCAGCCGACCGGATAAACTATCCAGCATAGTTAAAGCAGGCGATCGTATCGAGATTTATCGTCCGCTAACTGCCGATCCGAAAGAAATGCGCAAATTACGCGCCGCTAAAATGAGCAAAAAATAGTTTTTGGTTTGTCAGGTCGAATCACTTTTACCTGCGTCTTTGATCTGTGAGGTTAGATGAAAAAGGTAATAAATTTGTCTTAATTTATTACCTTTTTTTACGACTTGTTTTTATTGACGTTAATTAATAACAGGTACGGCATTATCTGTTTGCGGCTCATCGCTAGTGCTGGGGTCTTCAGCTGCTGCATTAGGCTCATTTTTTACTTTAGGCGTTTTAATAAGCGGATTGATATCAATTTCACCTTCTCTGGTAATATTTGCCAGCAACCTATTATCAAAGGTAAAAACCACTTTATCCTGTTGAATTGTTTCCCCACCCGGTTTGATGTAGCGAATATAGTACCATTTTGATGAATCGAATTGGTCAATCAACATCGGGGAGCCAAGAATGAAAATGACTTGTTCCTGGGACATACCAAGGGATATTTGATCTAATTTTTCATCCTCAATGTAATTCCCCTGCGTAACATCAATTTGATATACAAAGGTATCGTAAAGAGATGTACATCCTGAGAGTGAAAAAATTAATAAGAAAAAGGCGGCGATATTTTTAATAGGCATGGTTTAGACAACATCTTAGGTGAAGTGAGTGGATATTAATTAAAGTGATAATACCCAAGGGCCGCTGACTTGTAAAAATATTAAAGTAAATATTTGTCATTTCTGCTCTGTTTCGTGTGTTGTTAAGCGTTACATATACAAATAAATTGCTTAAATGTAATCATATACATCGTTTTCTTTAAATTTAGCGTAAATGCCCGTAGAATTCAGATCTCTCCCCTAACCGTTTTAACTTGTTTTGTGAAATTATTAGATGCCTCTATTTGCTTTAGGAATTAACCATCAAACGGCTTCAGTCGCATTGCGTGAAAAAGTCGCGTTTTCAGACGATCTGTTGTTAGATGCCTATCAAGCATTATTAGCACAACGCACAGTATTGGAGGCGGTCATTGTTTCAACTTGTAACCGCACTGAAATTTATTGTCATTTAAAGCAGGATAACTGCGACGAGGTCATTAAGTGGCTTTGTTCTTATCATCAAATCGAAGAGCATAAATTAAGACCAAGCTTGTATTGTTATCATGGCGATCACGCTATCCAACATCTGTTTCGCGTCTCCTGCGGGCTGGATTCCTTAGTGTTAGGCGAGCCGCAAATATTAGGGCAGATAAAACAAGCTTTTGCTACGGCTAAACAAGTTAAAGGTGTTGATAAAATTGTTCACAAATGGTTCCAGCATACATTTACCGTGGCAAAGCGAGTACGTACTGAAACGCAAATAGGCGCTAATGCTATTTCTGTTGCCTTTGCGGCTGTTTGTTTAGCGAAACAAATATTCAGTGATTTATCTCAAAGCAGGGTCTTATTAATCGGGGCGGGTGAGACAATTGAATTAGTGGGCAAGTATTTAATTGAGCACCAGGTCCCTAATATCACTATTGCTAACCGCACCTTATCACGGGCGATGGCATTGGTTGATCAGTTTAATGCGCAGGCTATCACTCTGGGGGAAATACCCAATCATCTTGCACAAGCTGATATAGTTATCTCTTCTACAGCAAGCCCGCTGCCTATTATTGGTAAAGGCATGGTGGAAAGGGCGTTAAAAGCGCGTCGCAATCGGCCGATGTTATTTATAGATATCGCCGTACCCCGTGATATTGAACCAGAGGTGTCAGAGTTAAGCGATGTTTACCTTTACAGCGTTGATGATTTGCATGGGATCATCGAAGAGAATAAACAAGCCCGTCAGGTCGCAGCGCTTGAAGCTGAAAAAATTGTCGAGGGCTGCATTCTTGACTTTATCTCATGGGTAGAATCGCTAAAAGCGGTTGAGTCTATTCGCACCTACCGTCAAAACAGTGAACAGCTACGCGATGATTTATTAAATCGAGCCTCTGCTGCTTTGCAGAATGGGGAGGAAGCTGAGAACGTTTTAAAAGAATTAGCCTTTAAATTAACCAATAAGTTGATTCATCATCCCAGCCTGGCGCTGACCGATATTGCGCGGTCGGGTAATGATGATGAACTGATGTTGTTGCGTAATGCCTTAGGTCTGAGCAAAAAAGATTAACATTCGCTGTACACTCAGCAAATGAATAAAAGAACATAAGAGAAGAATATGAAAGCATCAATAGTGGCAAAGCTCGAAGGTCTGGTTGAACGTTACGAAGAGGTTCAAGCATTATTAGGTGATCCGGGTACTATCAGTGACCAAAATAAATACAGGGAGTTAACCAAAGAGTATTCACAACTGGAAGTGGTTGTACTTTCCTTTAAAAAATATCAAAGTGCACAAAATGATCTTGCCGTTGCTGAAATGATGTCCGAGGATGATGATCCCGATATGCGTGAAATGGCTAAAGAGGAAATCAAAGAAGCCAAACAAGCGGTAGAAAAGTTGGCTGCCGATTTGCAGATTTTACTGCTGCCAAAGGATCCTAATGATGATCGTAACTGTTATTTAGAAATTAGAGCCGGTGCCGGCGGTGATGAAGCTGCCATTTTTGCGGGCAATCTATTTCGTATGTACAGCAAATATGCTGAAAGCAAAGGCTGGCGGATTGAGGTAATGAACAGCAATGCCAGTGAGCAGGGCGGTTACAAAGAATTGATTGCTAAGGTTGATGGCGAGGGCGCATACGGTATCATGAAATTTGAGTCTGGCGGTCATCGTGTGCAGCGTGTGCCGGAAACTGAATCTCAGGGTCGTATTCATACTTCGGCTTGTACCGTTGTTGTTATGCCTGAAGTACCAGAAGCCGAAGCAATCTCCATTAATCCAGGCGATCTTAAAGTTGATACCTTCCGTGCGTCTGGCGCGGGTGGACAGCACGTTAATAAAACGGATTCGGCGATTCGACTCACTCACTTGCCGACAGGTACAGTAGTCGAATGTCAGGATCAGCGTTCACAGCATAAAAACAGAGCCCAGGCTATGTCTGTGTTACAGGCGCGGCTGCAACAGGCTGAGGATGAAAAAAACCATGCAGAAGAACAAACTATCCGTCGCAGCTTGGTCGCAAGCGGTGATCGCAGTGAACGTATTCGTACCTACAACTATCCGCAGGGGCGGGAGAGTGATCACCGGATCAACTTAACTATCTACCGTTTGAATGAGGTATTAGAAGGTGATTTAAATGCTTTACTTGAGCCTATATTGTTAGAAGATCAGGCCGATAAACTCGCGGCACTTTCTCAGGCGGAATTCTAATTGCGTATAGACGATGCGCTCAGCTGGGCAAAGTTTACCTTAGTAGACAGTGAAAGCGCGTTATTAGA
>DATBNI010000363.1:0-2563 GCA_036554425.1 Psychromonas sp. | reverse complement strand
TGTTTAAAAGTACCCTTGAGCTTATATCAATTATTAATATTACCCTTTAAGGAAAAATGAAATAACAGCTTAACAACTAATTTATTTTTAGCGGGTAATATCTTCAATATTCAATTATTAATAAATGTCGTGCTAAAATGTAACCAAAATACAATTGGTTGATTTGGTGTTGTTTTTTTGTTCTTATGTCCACATAATCAATCTTGATCACGACCAACACAAAGTACTATGGTTGACTCGGTTTTATAACCATAGACTTTATATGATTTGAGCAACAGCTCATTTGCCATTATTAGGAAAGTAAAAATGAATATAGATTTATCTGCATTCCCCACCACTATCGATACGCTTCATTTAGGCTTGGGTATTTCAGCTGCATTATTTTTGGTTTTGTTTTTAACTAAGAAGCAGCAAACGACTCAGGAAAATAATATTGAAGCGAGCGATGCTGCGGTTGAACAAAACGTCCCGGAAGTCACTCAGGCAGAGCCTAAGAGTTCATTATTAAAAGAATCAACGCCCGAAGCGGCATTACAACTATTGACTTTATTGCAGCAGGATGCGCGTTTTATTGATTTTATCCAGGAAGACTTAAGCGCTTATTCCGATGCTGATATCGGGGCTGCCGCGCGTGTTGTCCATGAGGGCAGCAAGAAAACATTGAATGCCTATTTTACCCTCGAAGCGATTCGCAGTGAAGACGAAGAAACAGCTATCAGTATAGCTGAAGGTTTTAACGCATCGGAAATTCGTCTGACCGGCAATGTCGTCGGTAATGCTCCCTTTAACGGCACTTTGATCCATAAAGGTTGGAAAGTGACTGAGGTTAAGTTGCCTAAATTAGCTGCGGGGCACGACGCTTCAATCGTTGCACCTGCTGAGGTAGAGTTATGAACGATACTCTAGCAGATGAAACTAAGCCAAACGCAATACCATCTCGCTATTCTGTCGGGATAGATCTAGGCACAACACACTGCGTATTATCTTATATGGATCTCTTGAACATAGCTGAAGATCCTGCCTCAGTGCCGGAATTGACTATTATGCCTATTCCGCAACTGACCCATGCGGGGACTATTGAAGAAAAAAAACAATTACCTTCTTTTATCTACATGGCCCATGAAGCAGAGTTGAATGATGCTGATCTTGCGCTGCCCTGGAATGCGCGGCCCAATGCTATTGTCGGCAGTATTGCACGGGAACTGGGCAGTAAAACGGCGATTCGCTTAGTCTCTAGCGCAAAAAGCTGGTTGTGCCACAGCGGAGTGGATCGCCACGCGGCATTTTTACCTGCCGCCAGCCCAGAAGAGGTCAGCAAAATATCACCCTTAGACGCAACCTTTGAATATTTAGATCATATGCGCGCCGCTTGGGAAGATAAGTTTCCCGATTTCCCATTAGCGGAGCAAGACGTGACTATCACTATTCCGGCTTCATTTGATCCCGCGGCAAGAGAGCTGACCGCAGAAGCCGCCAAGCGAGTGGGTTTTAATCATCTGACCTTGTTGGAGGAGCCTCAAGCCGCGCTCTACAACTGGATCCACGCCTGCGGAGAGGCCTGGCGTGAGCAGGTTCAGGTAGGGGATATTATTTTAGTGGTTGATGTGGGCGGTGGCACAACAGACTTATCCTTAATTGCGGTAAGTGAAGAAGAGGGCAACTTAACCCTGAACCGGATCGCTGTCGGGGAACATATATTACTCGGTGGTGATAATATGGATTTAGCCCTGGCTTACCGGGTTAAAGCAAAATTAAGCGAACAGGGAAAAGAATTACAGGCGTGGCAAATTCAGGCAATCAGTCAAGCCTGCCGGGATGCAAAAGAGCAACTCTTACTGGATAACGATATTGATACTGTGCCTATTACTGTACCCAGTCGTGGCTCAAAATTACTGGGTAACACCCTGCGCACTGAGTTAACCCGCAATGAAGTACGTGAAACATTGCTGGAAGGTTTCTTCCCCGTGGTTAATATCAATGATCATCCAAGATCGGTACGTCGCAGCGGGTTAACCCAAAAGGGTCTGCCCTATGCGCAAGACCCCGCTGTTTCACGTCATCTGGCGGCTTTTTTAAGCAAACAGGTGAGTGCCGCTGACGATCTTCTGGCTAATACAAATTCGCAAATGAATAATGAAGATTTTACCGATCCATTAGCAGGTCATTTTGAATCGGCAGTTATAGCTGATTTTATTAAACCTTCGGCAATTTTATTTAACGGTGGCGTATTGAAATCACCGCTATTAGCAGAGCGGACCTTGGCGATTATCAACCAATGGCTGGAGGATGGAGGTGCTCAAAAAGCGCGCTTATTAGCCGATTCCGATCTGGATCTTGCGGTCGCCAGTGGGGCAAGTTATTACGGTTATGTTAAACGCGGTCAGGGTGTACGTATTCGCGGCGGTTTGGCAAATACTTATTACGTCGGTATTGATGCCAGTCTGCCTGTCGTATATTTCATTTAGCCTCTCTGTATATTCGTTCTTTGCCTTCTCGTAAAGCAATGTAAAGTAGATAGATTCCGCGCTCATTTGCTCAACCTGTTCGTACTTTGTTACATCGC
>DATBNI010000346.1:0-2554 GCA_036554425.1 Psychromonas sp. | reverse complement strand
ATCTCATCGAGATAGCAGATACCGCCCTCTCTTACTGCTCTGGTCAGAGGTCCGTCCTGCCAATAGGTACCATTGGGGCCGATTAAATGACGCCCGACTAAATCAGCCGCCGTTAAATCATCATGGCAGGCAATAGTAAATAAAGGTCTATTCAGTTTTTTTGCCATATGGGATACAAAACGCGTTTTCCCGCAACCGGTAGGTCCTTTTATAAGCACCGGTAAGTTGTGCATAGATGCGTATTCAAACAAGGAGACTTCATTTCCTTGAGACTGATAAAACACCTCATCAACAGCACTTTCCTCTGCGGCAATGCTTTTCAAAAAAACCATATAAATCAACCTATTAAAAAATAAAATATCGGAGTAACTATTAACACTTTAAAAGTGCCAACCATGAATGCCTTAATCCAACTAAGTGCGCAATGACTTGAAAATTATTTTAATTCGTTTAAAAGAACGCCGACAATATAATTAACGACGGGAAAAAAATAAAATAGATACGCATCATCCGCCGTAAGTATTTGTTGGCATCTTTTAATTCCATAAAGTGATCAATCACTATTAACCCTTTATACATAACCGTTAACGCAACCAGAATACTCACCAATGCGGTTGATTCAACATTTTCACCAAGCAGGGTATTGAACAAGACAATTGCAAGCAGTGTCAGCCATAAATATTCAAGTTTGCTAAACATCGTCATCAAGGCTCCTATCGTAATACATACAGTAATGGGAAAATTAAAATCCACATTAAATCAATCATATGCCAGTAAACGGCCAACGCTTCCATACCAGTATTATTTTCAGCGGAATAGGCCCCTTTTCTGAGCCTGAAGATCACCCATAAAATCGCACACGCCGCCCAACCAACATGCAGAAAGTGATTAAAAGTCATATAATAATACACAGTAAAAAATGGGCTGGTATTGGTACTGAAGCCCTGGACATCGTTCCAGTGAAATTCCCATGTTTTAAAGCACAAATACAGGCAACCCGAGAAGAAGGCTAACCACAAAAATTTTTCGCAACCTTTAAGATTATTCTTTCGTATGTTCGCCATCGCTTTGGCCATAAAGTAACTGCTTGAAATAAGCACGATAGTGTTGGCAACACCGGTAATGGTACTTAAGCTTTGCGGCCCCTGTGAAAAGGCATCAGGGTAATGATATTTAGCAACAAAATACGCGACAAAAAATATCCCAAATTCGGTTAATTCGGACAAAATACCAACCCAAATGGGAATGTTTCCGGGAATTCGGCCCGCGCGTTTTTCACTCCATGAACTAGGGAAAATTCCGAGAGAGCTATTTATCGGAGAAGGATCCATAACTGCTTGCCTATTCATTGTTCATGATTTTTTGCACCGGGTTAAAAAATCCAGTGCCACGCCAACTGCTACTGGATTTTAATTTTTTACAGAAAACTACTCTTGATTCTTTTTTTCTTGTTGCTGAGTTTGTTCTTCAATTATTTCTCTTATTGGTGACCTGAACCGCCACAACAGCTGATAATATTCCCCAATTAGTCAGTTTGATCTTATTAAAGATGCATTCTAAATGCAAGTTTAATATATTCGATTTTTCTTTATTACCAGATCAAAAAAGCGAACTATTTAAGTTCGCTTTGGGTTATTCATAGTTTCCAACTAGATTGCCGGTTTCCAACTAGAATGACTGTGATCATTGGTATTTAGTGAGAGGATTAACTAATGCGCTCAAATAACAGATCCCACACGCCATGACCGAGGTTATTACCACGATTTTCAAATTTGGTTAGCGGACGCCATTCCGGCCGTGGTGCGTAATCTGACTCACTGGTGTTTTTAAAGTCTGCCGCTGCCTGTAAGACTTCCAACATATGCTCCGCATAATTCTCCCAGTCGGTCGCCATATGAATCACAGCGCCGATCGCAAGCTTCTGACGCATATTTTCAATAAATTCAGGTTGGACAATGCGACGTTTATGATGACGCGCTTTATGCCATGGATCCGGAAAATAAAGCTGGAAGACTGCCAAACTGTTATCCGGGATCATTTTGTCCAATATTTCAACAGCATCATGGTTAATCACACGTAAATTAGTCACACCAGCCTCTTCTGCATCCGCAAGGCAAGCACCCACACCGGGTCCGTGTACTTCAATACCGATAAAGTTCTTTTCCGGTGCATTTTTCGCCATTTCAACTAATGACTTACCCATACCAAAACCGATTTCCAATACAACGGGTGCCCGGCGCCCAAATAACGCATCAAAATCAATTAACTTGTCATCAAAATCAACCCCCATAGTCGCCCAAAGGCTATCGGTGGCCGTCTGCTGACGCTTGGTCATTCGCCCTTCGCGTTTTACGAATGAACGGATTTTGCGCATATGTTTATGCACTTCGACGGAATCAGCATTTTCTTCGCTTGCTGAATGTTCTTGGTCAGTCATTTTTATACCTTTATTTCGGGATCATTTATATTGGCCCATTATACCAATAATATTTAATAATGGATCGACTTTATCTACTTCTAAATAAGCACCTAATATTTGTAACGTTATATTTTT
>DATBNI010000325.1:0-2020 GCA_036554425.1 Psychromonas sp. | reverse complement strand
TGTAAGGATCCACAAAATCAAACCTCGCTTTTTAAGGAGCTACCATAATGACTAACCTTGCACGTTATACTGCATCGGATCTTCCTACTCTTTTGGATAAGATTACTCGTAACAGTATTGGGATGGATGAATATCTAGATCGAATCTTTAATGTTCATGAGACTTCATCAAACTACCCACCATACAATCTTATTCAAGTAAGTAATGTAGAATCTCGTTTAGAACTTGCACTTGCTGGATTTAAAAAGGAGGAAGTACATGTATACACAGAGTATGGAAAACTTTTTGTCGAGGGACAAAAGGAGGATAAAGAGTCTGATGCCCGTTACGTCCATAAGGGATTGGCTCAACGAACTTTCAAGAGAGCATGGACGATGGCAGACGACACAGAAGTATCCAACGTCACCTTTGAGGATGGACTACTCACAATCCAGTTAAAGAAGATTGTTCCAGATCACCATGCACGTAGAGATTATATCTAAATATATTTGAATATCGTCGGCGCAGGGGAACGACTGGCAAAATCCAGTTGACTTCCCCTCTTTTTATTGGTATGATGGTTGGAGAGGATTTACTGTTTTATGACGATTAAAGTTGCTGTATTAAAATCTGGTGAAGATGTTATTGCAGATATTCAAGAGATGGTTGTGGGTGATAGCCCTGAGAATCAAAGAGTAAT
This sequence comes from Psychromonas sp., assembly GCA_036554425.1. Taxonomy (GTDB): domain Bacteria; phylum Pseudomonadota; class Gammaproteobacteria; order Enterobacterales; family Psychromonadaceae; genus Psychromonas. The sequence goes on along the minus strand of DATBNI010000325.1, from coordinate 1,341 downwards.
TGGGTATTTTTTTGTTAAACCAAGCGCTGCTAAAGGCTAACTCGCAGGCCGTTTTCAGATCATTATTTTCAATGAGTGAACCCGCTGAAGGTAACAGAGTAAAATCATCTCTAAAGCGCTGCACCCGCCCTCCTTCATGGTCAACCGCAACAATAAGTTTATTCTTAGCGTGCCCACGAATATCCTTTACCAAGGCTTTTAACTGTTTGATATCATGATAGTTGCGGGTAAAAAGTATCACCCCGGCAACCAACGGGTGCGCCAAGATTTCTTTCTCTTCCGAGTCTAATTCATAACCTTGAACATCCAGGATAACTGGTCTCATAAAGTGGTCTCTTAAATTTCAGTTGCAACTGAGCAGAGTAAAACCCTGCATTGAGGCATGTTATTAATACTTAATAAATCATATGTTAATTTGATGCTGCTGTGATCGCAACGAAATATGAATAGCTGCGCAATAATTAAAGGATTAACCATGATTAAAGCAGACTGAGTAATTTATCAATTTCCTGACGTTGTTCCGGATCACTGTTTTCTATCGAAGCCATTAATATTTTCTTGGCTCTTATCTTATCACCTATCTCCAAGTAAGCGCGGGCCAAATCCAAGTGGGCACTAATACCGTATTGATCATCATCAATATCTATCGCTGTATTTTCACCTAACATATCAGGAAATTCATCCAGCCCGAGATCCAAATAAAACTCGGTATAAAGATCATCCTGGCTATCTCCTGCTGTGTTTTTTAATAAAGTGTCAATATCAATATAATTTTCAGACTTTTTTCTATTAATGATCGCGGTGAATTGTTCTTTTTCGATAGGAAGATCGCTGCTCTCCTGGTTTGGTTTAGCTTGAGCAACACTATTTTGTAATTGATCGCTAGCGTTTAAAGAAACCGCATCGATCGCTTGATCCTCATCAAAAATTTCAATAACGGCCCTATTTTCTGATAAATCAGGCCTTGATGCTTGAGCCTTTTCAGCTGCACTGAAATTTATATCAAGACTATGGACGGCTGTTAATTCATCATTTTCATCAACTGCGGGCCATTTATCAACTTGATCCGGCCCCTTGTCAAAAGACGTTTCAGAAGCCAACCCTATAGAATGATCAGCCTGTAGTGTCGCTATGCGCTCGTCTTGCGATATTAAAAGGTTATTTAAACTATTGCTCGGCTTTTCGTCCATTAAAGGTTCCGTTCTACGACGAAATATTAATGAGAAGATAAAAGTTATCAGCAATAATGCACCGCCGGCAACAAGCAATAAATTTGTGAAGGATCCCGTTATCCATGACTCTTTTGGCTTGTTTACGCCTGCACTGTCAATCACCGGCTGT
>DATBNI010000313.1:0-4878 GCA_036554425.1 Psychromonas sp. | reverse complement strand
ATCAATGACCCAGAGACGAAGCACCATCATCCAATCCCTTAGAGTGCAAACTCTAAGGGATTTTTTGTATCCAAATATTGGTTACTTCTTTATATTTAAATAATCCTGCTTTAAAAGAACAAGTAAAAGTTTTGCTTCGTTAGCTCAATCGGTAAAGCAGAGGATTAAAAATAATCGCACCAGAGAATCAAATACCACATTTATACTTTGCAGTATTAAATAATGTGCATTATTGAGAAGCCTGTATCTTGGGCTAGCTTTGTTATAAACTAAACTGTCAATATTACCCTAAATCTGGGACTTGGTTAATAAGGGAAAGGCTTAATTAGATGTTTTATGAAGGGACTGAAAAACGCTTAGAGATCATAACAACAGAAATAGATCTGTTACAATTTCCCGACTCTTTTTGGCAGAAAATGGTAGAGCAGGCAGGTGCTTTCATTATTTCAAAAATAGAGAATATGCAGCTCAAAGCCTACCTTTTATCTGAGTCGAGTTTATTCGTTTGGCATAACAAATTATTACTGATCACCTGCGGTAATACTCACCTTGTTAAAGCTGCGCAATTCTTTCAAAAGCAAGTAGATAAAAAGATCATTCAATCCTTATTGTTTCATCGCCATCAAGCCCATTTACCCGATTTACAAAAAAGCAGTTTTGCACAGGATACAGTGCTGTTAAAAACGCATTTACAGGGGGAAACAAAACATTGGCGGGGAAATTACCGCGGTGATCTGTTTTTATTCGGAGAAACGCCTACAGGAGCTGTAAAGACGAAACAAATATTGATGCTGCATGGATTGTCTGGCGATTTTGCCTGTTTGCTACAATCAGGTACGGCTGGTGAGCAACTGATTGAATCAACATTAGCTGTATTACAATTTTTTCCAGGTCTGCAAATAGACCAGTTTACCTTTAGTCCAAAAGGTTATTCGTTAAATGCGCTTGCAGGAGAGCAGTACTTAACTATCCATATTACACCGGAAAAGTTAAGCACCTATTTGAGTGTCGAAAGTAGTCTTGAGGCGCAAGTCATGCAGCCCTTTAGCGAACATCTGTATGCCCTATTTCGACCACAACAAAGCCACCAGATGTCTTTTATTGAGAGTCCGAATCAAGGCTTAGAAATAACCGTCTCTGCGGCAATGTAATACCAAGTACGTTAAAGAGGTGAGCTTATATTGCGCCGGAAAAATTAACCCTAGCAAGGCATGAGTTGCAGGAAGTAGTTATTCTACTTTTAATACTCATAACGCAGATAGGGTTGATTTTAACCAGCAAGATTGATCATATTTTTAATGCATTTGGTATAACTATTTAAGTGTGAATACAACCTGTACCTGGTCACTGATATTGATCTTATTAACTTGATAAGTGCTTTCAGCCATCTGATCACTTTTTGCTCGCATCATTAGGGGCTGCGCATAACTGTGCTGATAATTAATTGCATAAATTTTCCCTAACTTAGCTTGGTAGGCGGATGCTAAATTTTCTGCTTTCTCTTTTGAATCTTGAATGGCCAGTTGACGGACTTTTAATTGCCACTCTTGTGGTGCTTGTAAGCCATAATTCATTTGCCCGATAGATTCGATGTTTGCCGCGACGACAAGCTCTAAAAATTGATTGACTTTTTCAAGCTCAGTCAGCAGATAAGTCAAATCCCGTGTCGCGGCAATCCCCTGCAATATACGTTGATCTTTTACATATTGGTATTGCGCCCTGGTATTAATATTACCTCTTTCCAGCACCTTTGTATCGAAGCCGGCCTTTTCGAGGTTAGTTAAAAGAGCAGCAACCTGCTGATCAACGTTCTGCTTGGCTAAACCCGCAGTTTTCTCTAATGAAGTCGCTTGAAACTGAATAGTCACCTGATCTGGCTGCACTTCAATTTTTGCACTGCCGGTAACAGAAACATGCGGGCCGTCGGGTAAAGCATCTGCTAAGGTTGAAAGGGAAATAGTCGTTATAATAAGCAGTATTGTAGTTCGAAAATAGCGCATAAATATCCTTAAAAATGATCTGATGAGTCGGTCGGGTATACGACAAAACTTGGCTTAGTTATACCAACCCCACGAATTAGGTGATCTATTTAGGCACCGAAAAAACGCATGAAAGCAAGGCATTGATTGCAGTAACTAGTTATTCTAATTATAAAATCAATAACGAAGCTAGCATGTGTTTTAACCCGCATAAATGAACAGAAAATTAATGGATTTGGTATTATTTGCATTTGGTGTGATTTTAGGCAAAAAAAAGCCAGCAATTAAGCTGGCTTGGTAATTTAAGTACTCAACTGATAAGCAGCTGAATCCGTTAAATTATAATACGTCGATTGCGTTAAGATCTGAGAATGCTTTCTCAAGACGTGTAACCATAGACTCTTGAGCCGCGCGTAACCATGCACGTGGATCGTAGTATTTCTTATTTGGCGCATCTTCACCCGTTGGGTTACCGATTTGACCTTGTAAGAAATCATGGTTTTTAGCTTCATAGTTACGAACGCCGTCCCAACATGCCCACTGCGTATCCGTATCTATGTTCATTTTGATAACACCGTAACCGATAGACTCTTGAATTTCAGCTTCAGATGAACCAGAACCACCGTGGAATACGAAATTTAAGCTGTTAGTTGGAAGACCGTGCTTCTCAGAAACAAAGGCTTGTGAATCACGCAGGATAGTTGGAGTCAGTTTAACATTACCTGGCTTGTATACACCGTGTACGTTACCAAAAGAAGCCGCGATAGTGAAGTTAGGGCTGATTTTAGAAAGTTCAGTGTATGCATAATCAACTTCAGATGGTTGAGTATAAAGTAATGAATCATCCATATCAGAGTTATCAACACCGTCTTCTTCACCACCAGTACAACCTAGTTCGATTTCTAAGGTCATGCCCATTTTAGACATACGCGCTAGATATTCACCACAAATTGCGATATTTTCTTCTAGAGGCTCTTCAGAAAGGTCGATCATATGTGAAGAGAAAAGAGGTTTACCCGTTTCTGCAAAATGCGCTTCAGAAGCAACCAGTAGTCCGTCAATCCAAGGAAGTAATTTTTTAGCTGCATGGTCAGTATGAAGAATAACAGGAACGCCGTAAGCTTCAGCCATTGCATGAACGTGTTTAGCACCTGAAATAGCACCAAGGACAGCGGCTTCGTGACCCGCAAGTTTAAGACCTTTACCTGCGTTAAATGCAGCACCGCCGTTAGAAAATTGGATTACAACTGGTGCTTTAACTTTAGCTGCGGCTTCAAGTACAGCATTGATTGAATCACTGCCAATAACGTTTACCGCTGGAAGTGCAAATTTGTTTTCTTTTGCAACTGCAAATACTTTTTGTAAGTCATCGCCAGTGATAACACCAGGTTTTACAACGTCTAAAATCTTAGTCATGAGGATAGTCCCGTTTATTTATAGTTAAATTAAATACTGTCAATTTCACGGCTAATGTTACACAATTTTGCAACGAAAAGCACGGAAATGAAAATTGGATAAAAATTAAAAAACGAGCGTTTATCTCGTTTTAATTGTTTGATTAAGCGTTTGCACGTGACTCTAGCATGGCCACTGCCGGTAATACTTTACCTTCAACAAATTCAAGGAAAGCACCGCCGCCCGTTGAGATGTAAGAAACATCTGCAGTAATACCGAATTTGTCGATAGCGGCTAATGTGTCACCGCCACCAGCAACGGAGAACGCATCGGATTCAGCAATGGCTTTAGCAATACCAGCGGTACCCGCTTCAAAGTTTTTAAACTCAAAAACGCCAACCGGGCCATTCCAAAGAATGGTTTTAGCATCTTTTAGAATAGCCGCTAAAACAGCCGTTGAATCAGGACCTAAATCGAAAATCATGTCATCATCTTGCACGTCTGCGACGTTTTTGATCACGGCTTCTGCATTTTCATCAAAGGCTTTAGCACAGGCAACATCTGTCGCAACAGGGATAGCACAGTCAACCATCAGTTTTTTAGCGGTTTCAACTAAGTCTGCTTCGTATAATGATTTACCAACATTATGACCTTGCGCGGCAATAAAGGTATTCGCAATACCACCACCAACAACAAGTTGGTCTGCAATTTTAGAAAGAGACTCAAGTACAGTAAGCTTAGTAGAGACTTTAGAACCACCAACGATAGCCACTAATGGGCGAGCCGGGTTGTCCATTGCTTTACCTAAGGCTTCAAGTTCAGCTGCAAGTAATGGACCGGCACAGGCAACAGGTGCGAATTTAGCGATGCCGTGAGTAGATGCTTGAGCACGATGAGCCGTACCAAATGCATCCATGACATAAACATCACAAAGTGCAGCAAGTTGCTTAGCAAGACCTTCTTCGTCTTTCTTTTCACCTTTATTAAAACGCACGTTTTCCAGAACAACGACTTCACCTGCCTTTACTTCCAGGCCATTTAAGTAATCAGTAACTAAACGGACAGGAACATCCAATACTTCATTTAAATAATCAACCACAGGTTGCAGAGAGAATGCGGCATTTTCTTCGGCAGTACCGCCTTCAACGGGACGACCCAAGTGAGATGTGATCATTAATTTAGCGCCTTTTTCTAACGCTAGTTTAATGGTTGGGATAGAAGCACGGATACGCGCATCGGATGTTACTTTACCGTTTTTAATTGGCACATTAAGATCTTGGCGAATAAATACGCGTTTGCCTGCTAAATCTTGATCTACCATTTTTTTTACTGACATGATGAGTCCTCTCATTGAATTTTAAAACTATAGAATTCTTATCTTATGGCCTGAATATCCATCCAGGCCTAGCTATAACGCAGCTTTATAGTAAACATTTGTCGGTTCAACTTGTATTAGCCTCAGCATTATAGACGAAAGTTTTTCTTACTTCGATATTAATGAGAG
>DATBNI010000304.1:0-4578 GCA_036554425.1 Psychromonas sp. | reverse complement strand
AGTTTCTCAAACAATAGTATTAGAGGACACTCAACTGGATGGAATTGTTGAAGGTACGAATCAGGATGAAGTCACTATTATTAATTCATTAATAGAGAATGGCGCATTAATTATAGGAGAGCCGTCATCCGATGCGGAGCTTATCCAGGCAGCCATTGACGAAACTATCACTATTTAATTATTGTTATAAGCAAACCCAAAGAGCAGGTTATGAACTTGCTCTTTGGGTTTATATCACCAGGTTTATCTCTTGATTTTTTAATAATATTGATTTAAGCCATGAGTCATCAAAGAGCAGGATTTTTCTCTTTAATATTTATGCTTAAAACATGCATTCTGAACCTAATTTTTTGTAAGAGTAATTTATTTAATGCAGCAAACATCAGCACAAGCAAAACAATGGACAATTAACGCCAGCCAGCGTATTACGGAAGATCCGCTGCTTGATTGTTTAGTCCTGCTGAGTGAGCATTTTGGTAATCCCTGCTCCAGCGAAGCATTGTCCGCTGGTTTACCCTTAACGGGGATAAATCTATCACCGGAATTACTGCCGCAAGCAGCCGCGCGAGCGGGTTTAAGCGCAAAATTAAGCCGCAAGGGCCTGGATAATATACCCAGCATGCTGCTGCCCTGTATTTTACTGCTTAAAGATCAAAAGGCCTGTGTATTACAGGAGATAGATATTCAGGCTAATAAAATTGTTCTGACCCTACCTGAAACGGGGGGTGAAGAACTGATCACCGTTGAAGAGTTAGAGTCCGTTTATGTTGGTTATCTATTTTTAATTAAACAAAATTACAGTGGCGATCGTGATTTTGATGTGCATCTGGCAGATACCAAAAAGCATTGGTTATGGGATACTATCTGGCAATCGGCGCCTATCTACCGAGATGTTATTATTGCCTCCATATTGGTTAATATTTTTGCCTTAATATCCCCCTTATTCGTGATGAACGTTTACGACAAGGTTGTACCAAATCTGGCTTTTGAAACGCTTTGGGTGCTGGCTATAGGGGGATCAATTGCTTATGTTTTTGATTTTATTTTAAAGCAGCTGCGAAGTTATTTAATTGATATGGCAGGGAAAAAAGTCGATATTCAAGTCTCTTCAAAACTCTTTGCAAAAATCATCGGCATTCCGCTGGAAAAAAGAGCGGCAAGTATTGGCGGCATGGCAAAACAGCTGGGTGAGTTTGACAGCATTCGCGAATTTTTATCTTCTGCGACAATTACTGCCTTAGTTGATTTGCCTTTTTCAATTTTATTTGTCTTTATTGTGTGGATTGTTGCCGGCGATTTAGCGATGTTTTCAATTATTGCAACTGTATTAATACTGGGTTACAGCTGGTTAGTGCAAGCCAGGTTGCGCCGTGCAATTGAAGAAAGTAATAAATTTTCCAGCCTGCGCCATGGTCATTTAATTGAAAGCTTATCTGCGGTTGAATCCATTAAAGCCAACGGCGCCGAGGGCATAGTACAGAATGCCTGGCAACAGATGTTAGGTCATACATCGAATTGGCAATTAAAAACCAAGGTGATCACCAATTCAGTTTCCAATGTTGCCAGTTTTATTATCCAGATGTCGGTCATTGCGGTGATCATATTGGGGGTGTACCGGGTTTCCGAGGGGCTGATTTCGATGGGGGCCATTATCGCAGCGGTGATGTTATCGAGCAGGGCTATCGGGCCGATGGCAAAGATTGCCGCACTAATGACGCGATACAATCAAACCGTCAGTTCCTTAAGACAGCTCGATGCCATCATGGCACAGGAAGCCGAATTTGAGAATAAAGGGCACCTCGCCAGTCGCGCTAAACTGGAAGGTAACATTATTCTGGAACACGTTGCTTTTAACTATCCTGATATTGAAAAACCGGCCTTATATCCGCTTTCGCTGGCTATAAAACCCGGTGACAAAATAGCCATTATAGGGCGCAATGGTTCAGGGAAAAGCAGCCTGGCAAAAATAATGTTAGGTTTGTACCAGCCGACGCAAGGCAGCATTCGTTATGATGGCTTACATCAGGGGCAAATTCATCCCGGTGATTTGCGCCGTAATTTTGGCTATTTACCACAGGATATTGTGTTATTTCATGGTTCCATTAAAGACAATATTTTATTTGGTACCAGGCAGGTGACTGAATACCAATTAATGCGCGCTGTACAGCTTTCCGGGGTGAGTCTGTTTACCGACAGTGAATCTGCAGGCTTAGATCAGCAGGTGGGTGAGGGAGGGAAATCACTGTCACGCGGCCAACGCCAAGCCATTGCGCTCGCACGTGCTATTTTAAATGATCCGCAAATTTTATTGCTTGATGAACCAACCGCCAGTTTAGATTCGCGTGCCGAGAAGTTATTTATTCAATCTATTACACAGACAGTGCAAAACCGTACGATGGTTTTGATTACTCATAAAATGCACCTATTGCAGCTAGTAGATCGCATTGTGGTACTTGATAAAGGACATTTAGTTGCAGATGGGCCTAAAAAATTAATTTTAGAGCAGTTAAAAAACGGCACGTTAGCTACCGGTTTCAAAGGGGCTAAAAAATGAAAATAAGCAAACAAGATTTAGAAATGGCAGATGATGTGTACGGCGCTATTTTAACCCAATCACCGAGCATTCATCGTTTAACAATTTGGTCATTAGCCGCACTGTTTATCTGTTTTTTTGTCTGGGCATATTTTGCCGAGTTGGATCGTGTGACGAGGGGACAAGGTAAGGTGATTCCTTCAACGCAGGTGCAGGTTATTCAAAGTCTCGATGGCGGAATTTTACAAGAACTTTATGTCAAAGAGGGGATGGCAGTCAAAAAAGGGCAGTCGTTAGCACGAATTGATGATACCCGCTTTCGCTCAGATATGGCCCAGCAAAATAGAGAAGTTGATGCCTTGCGTGCCGATATTATCCGTTTACGGACAGAGTTGATCAGTATTTTAGTGGCCGATGTGCCTGACTGGCAATTACAGATTAAGATTAACAGGCAAAGATTACAGTTTCCCGATGATCTTAACGAAACGGCTGAGAGTTTAGTGTCACGCCAACAGAATGAGTATGAGGGACGGTTAAATAATCTTGAAAATCAGGTGGCTATTTATGCACTGCAGATTGAGCAGCGGCAACAGGAAATGTTGGAAATTAATTCCAAAATTGCAACTTTGGAGACCAGCCTTAAATTGGTCAATAGAGAACTGAAATTAACCAGGCCGCTTGCGCTTAAAAATATTGTGCCGGAAGTTGAATTAATAAAACTGCAACGCTCAGTTAATGATATTAGCGGTGAGTTAAATGCCCTGCGTCTGGTTAAACCTAAACTGCAGTCCAGTTACAGGGAATCGATATTAAAACGCCGCGAAGCTGTACTTGAATACCGAGCGAAAGCCCGGGCGGAGCTGAACAAGCTGCAATCTGATTTCTCTAAAATAACCGAGGCGCAGGTTAGTGTACAAGATAAAGTATCAAAAGCATTAATCATCTCTCCTGTGGTGGGAACCATTAAGACTATCCATGTAACTACCTTAGGGGGCGTTATTAAACCAGGACAAGTATTATTAGAAATTGTCCCCACGGAAGATAAGCTCTTAATTGAAGCCAAAATAATACCCAAAGATATTGCTTTTATTCACCTTGGGTTGCCCGCCAAGGTGAAAGTAAGTGCCTATGATTTTACCCGCTATGGTGGTTTAGAGGGGGTCGTAGAGCTTATCAGTGCAGACACGACGCAGGATGAGGACGGTAATAGCTTTTATATAATAAGGATAAGGACAACGGAATCAAGTATGCATAGCCGAGACGAAAAGGAGATGCCGATCATTCCAGGGATGATGACAACGGTTGACGTCATGATAAGTAAAAGAACGGTGCTTGAATATATTTTAAATCCGATTTTAAGAGCGCAGGAGATGGCACTCAGAGAATATTAAACGGCTTATAAATAACCAACAACTAAACAATAAATAACAACTTAAATGGAGTTAAGATGAAGCTTTACAATTTTAAGCCCGGCAAAAAAAGATCTGTCGTTACCTTGTGTTCCGCAGCTATTCTTTCTGCGAATATCCATAGCCAATCACTTGAACAAGCCGTCGCTTATACATTGGATACCGCTCCCCAACTGCGTGCTACTTATACGCATTTTAAGGTAAAAGAGAAACAGGTCGAACAGGCAGAATCCGGTTATTTTCCTACCATAGACGCCACGGGCGGTTATGGTTATGAATATACTGACAGTCCAAGCACCCGAAGTGAGGGGCTTAGTACTGGAGACGACACTAAAAACCTGAACAGAAGAGAGTTAGGTCTTCGCCTGCAGCAAAATATATTCACCGGTTTTCATACCAGCAGTGAGGTGAGCCGAACAAGTTATGCAGCCAGTGCAGAACAGTGGCGTTTACACAGTGCCGGAGAGGATTTAGCATTAGAAGTCAGCAAGGTTTATCTGGATTTAATTAAAACAGAAAAGCTGGTCAATCTTTCTGAAAAAAATCTAACCAGCCATCAAGAAATTTATAATCAGATTAAAGAACGAACCGACGCGGGATTTGGTAGTTCGGCTGACTTATCACAAATAAGTGGCA
>DATBNI010000297.1:0-1807 GCA_036554425.1 Psychromonas sp. | reverse complement strand
CTTCCAAAGGTGGCAAATCTCCCAATCGGTTTGGAATCAGGTATAGTTTCCCTTTTTTCTGAACGTTTTCCATTTCTATGTTTTGTAAGTTGCTATGCGGGCGTTTGCGAGTTAGCTTTCTGAGGCGAGAACGACACAAAGTACTTGATTTTTTCTCTATAAAATCTATTTTCTCTGCAGATATGATTTATAGCGCAATCCTTTATAGCAGCCTCTTCAATTACAATCTGTTAAAAACAAATTTCTGACCAATTAACTATTCAACAAAAGGTTTTCTAAATTCACTGGGCGTTAAAGCGATAGTACGAAGCAATATTATTACATTTCGGAAACCTTAACTTAAAAGGTACTCAGCTTTATTGCAAAGAGGAGCAACATAATACCGGCCGCCATATCTATTTTCAGCTTATGTCTATTAAAGCGCGGTAACAGGTTTGGGTGTGAAATTAATAATGCGACACAACCAAACCAAATCAGATGTGCAAACACTATGATTAACCCGTAACTTATCTGCATTACTAATGGGGTTTCTAAGGAAACAACTTGCGTAAAAATACTGACAAAAAAGATTGAAGCTTTAGGGTTTAATATATTACTCATAAACCCTAAGCGTAAGGCAGCCAGATTAGAAATCTTTAATGATTGATTCGCTGGCTGGGTGTTTAATAATTCACGCGTGGTTAATAACTGCCATGCAATATAGATAAGGTAAGCGGTGCCGCAATATTTAATCAGTGAGAATAACCATAGCGAATTTGCAATCACGACCGCAAGTCCTGCTATTGAATAACCCGCATGAATACAAATAGATAAACACACACCTAAGGTTGTATATAAACCCGCTAAACGGCCATTACGCATACTGGTTCGCGTGACCATCACAAAATCAGCTCCGGGGATAACCGCCATTAATGCTGCAATACTTGTTACTGCAATGATTTCTGCCATAAAGGTATTTATTAATAATTCCATTTTGCCTCTCCTTTTGTTAACAGAACTGATTTATTACTCGCATATAGGATAATTTATGAGATATTTAAAACAATAGGATCATTTGTAAAAGGACTTGTGCCCAGTGAACACAAATAAGATCATCCCTTTATTAGCAGACATGGCTATTTTTGTTACCGTTGTGGAGCAGGGAAACTTCAGCAAAGCAGCCAAGACACTAGGGGTAACACCTTCTGCAGTAAGTAGACAGATCAGTCGATTAGAAGATGCATTAGGTATAAAGTTATTACAACGTACCACACGACAATTGGCGTTAACCGAATCAGGTGAAATTACTTTCACCTCTTGTAAGCAAATGGTTGAAGCTGCAGAAGAAGCCGTTAGCGCTAGTACTTCAGCAACATCTACTGTGAGTGGTTTAATCAGGGTAGCTGCGCCGAAGTCACTCGCAAATCAAGTATTACGGCCAATATTTGTTGACTTCATTAAGCATTACCCAGATATTCAATTACATTTAAAAGTGACTGATCTTGTATTAGATCCTATTCATGATGCGATAGATTTCTTAATTCATATTAACGATCGGCCGATCGAATCATTAGTCAATATTAAACTGGGTAAAGTGGGCCAAGTATTATGTGCCAGCCCTGATTACTTACAAATTAATCCTACTCCTTTGCATCCTGATGATTTAAAGAAACATGCATGTATCTGCTTAGGGGAAAATGCCACTGACAATCGCTGGCAGTTTATTAACAATAACCAACAGGCAACAGTGCAAGTGAGTGGATCCTATTTGGTTAATCACAGTGAGATGCGGCGAGATGCTATTGAACAAGGCTTTGGTATTGGTTCA
>DATBNI010000280.1:0-4373 GCA_036554425.1 Psychromonas sp. | reverse complement strand
TTATTAGCTATAAATTGCTTGAAAAGTTCTCTATAAATTTATTGTGCCAAATTTGGGTAGATAATATGCCGATAAAGGACATGTTGTCTTTAAAGCCAATTGCATGGCCGGCCTTAATTTTAGCCATTAATAGCTGTACTTTTTTTGCATCGAAATAACCATAACGGGCAAGACAATCCCTGCTCATTAATTCGTGCACATAATCTGGGGTTTTTCCAGAAAAAAAAGCTGCTATGTCTGGCGCCCGGTAAGGCTGCTTATGACGCCGCAGTATGCTGTCAGGTACGTATTTTGCTACCGCCTTCTTGAGCAGGTATTTTTCATTAAGTACTTTCATTTTTATATTGGGATGAAGCTGGTTGGCAAATTCAATGACCCGGTGATCTAAGAATGGGAAGCGACCTTCGACTGAATTCGCCATCAGCATGCGATCGCCCTGAGCACAAAGCAGATATCCTGCCATCAAGGTTTTTGCTTCAACATATTGTGCCCGATTAAAATGATGCCAGCGTGTTAACTGCGGCGATAAATTAGCCTGCAAAATTTTTTCAGAATTCTCCAGCAATTGTTCTTTAAAAGAATCATGAAAGAAATTTTTACACTTCGCTGTGTTGCTCCAACGGGGCTCATGGGCAAAAAATGGAATGTCCGGTCGATCAAGATTAACGCCATAGAAATTTTGCAGATATACTTGTGCCCGGCCGGGTGATAGATCAAGGTACGGGTATAAGCGTTTCAGAAGCTTTGGACGCATTACAGAAGAAGGCTGCTTCGCCCAAAATTGTCTCAATTTACTCTCTTTGAAGATATCATATCCTCCCAGAACCTCATCGGCGCCCTCGCCGGTCAGTACTACTTTGTAACCTTTACTGCGCACCAAATTTGACAATAACTTCATTGGTACCGGCGCGGTTCGTAATACCGGGGATTCCGTATGCCAAATAGTATCTACAAAGTGATCTGCAATATCACTGTCATGACAGATGATATGACTGTTATCGGCATTGATCTGTTTGATCATCTGCTCCTGGTGATCTCTTTCATCAAACGACTTACTATCGAAACCAAGAGAAAATGTTCGCAGCGCGGTGTTACTGAAGTGATGAATCAGAGCGACCAAGCTTGATGAATCTAAACCACCGGACAGATAAGCGCCGACGGGCACATCAGCTCGCAGGCGAATTTGCGTAGCGTCAATGAGCAAAGCTAACAACTCCTCGCGTAACTGTGCTTCAGAGCCGCTCCGGAACTCATTTTGTAATGGGAACTCCCAGTCCCAATACCTCCGAGTCAAAATATTGCCGTGGCGAGCGATCAGCATCTGCCCGGGTGAGATCTCAAAAATGTTATTAAACATAGTACCGGGGGAAACCGGTGACCAGAATGTCATCAGCTGATCTAGCGCGGCAGGATTAATTGAGGGAGCCTCGGGAAGTGCTGCAAGAATTGCTTTTACTTCAGAGGCAAACAGCAACTGGCCATTCCGGGAGCTATAGAATAACGGCACTATACCCACTCTGTCCCGTATCATAATAAATTTCTCTTCCCTTATATCCCAAATAACAATGGCAAATTGACCATTTAATTGGGAAACAAAATCCTCGCCATATTCCTCATAGAGATGAACTATAACTTCCGTATCGGTGCGGGTATAAAAAAAGTGTCCCTGAGCAATGAGTTTTTCCCGCAATTCAATATAATTGAAGATTTCGCCGTTAAACACTGTCCATACTGTTTTATCTTCATTATGGATTGGTTGCGCCCCTCCCTCCAGATCGATAATGCTCAGTCTTGCGTGAGCCAGGCCGACTTTCTCATCAAGATAGAAACCCTGCCCGTCGGGGCCGCGATGATCAATTGTCTGAATCATCCTTTGAAGGGTTTTGCGCTCGACTCTAAAATTCTTTTGAAGATCAAATACTCCCGCTATTCCGCACAAAGTAATATCCTTTTTGATTGCCAGTAAAATACACAATATTAAAATAATAGTGCATATATTCTTTGTAGCCAGTGCCGAATCGCGGAATGAAGTCTTTAATGTGAGTTGTTGATATCACTCAACAACTGGATTTTTATCAAAACATCATGAAATTTATCGGATCCAATTGAAACTTAAAACAGAGTTGAAATACCCGTCACAGGGGCGTACCACCAGCAATGCGATTTGACTTCCAAGAGAAGAACCCTTGACTTCATTAATTAACACTTAAATATCAATAAATTAAAAACCAATTCAATGCCCTATAATAATCATGAACAGGGCTCTGTCATTCCATAGGATGATCTCTATCATCAGCGATGAATCTCATACGATTAATAAATTTTTTAATCGTAAAAAATCAACAATAACTCGTTGAGGTTAAGGCTTGTTAAATGCGACTAGTATTCAACGCATGGCAAATAATTAATGATGAAATTTACTGGTATTGAGCCCTAATTGAGTAAAATCATCCTGCAAAATTGTGCCGTCCAGCAAATGCAAATTAATCTCTGCCCGATTATCCAACTGATTAATATGCTGGTTAAAATAAGCATCAGGACAAGGTAAATATCTACCTCCAAAGGCGGCGGCGTTTGCGGCAGAAAATGGGTACAAACACAGATAATTACAAAGGCGAAGAGCAAATTCTGAAAAATTTTCGCTGCGTTCGGAGCGCAATGAGCTGTTCAAATCAACATTTTTTGGGTAAAAGGCTTTTATTCTTCCTATACTCAATATCTTGTGGAATATTCAAAATTAGAGATGATTGAAGGGGAGGACGCGAAATGAAAAACTCAAAACAGTTTATTCAAAGACTTTTGAGTCCTGCAGGTATAAGCCTAAATGGTTCTGAGGATTATGATATTCAAGTTCGCAATTCCGGATTGTATGATGACCTATTGGCAGGAGGATCTTTGGCTCTCGGAGAGGCATATGTCAGGGGAGACTGGGATTGTAGGAGTGTTGATCAACTCATTGAGCGCGTTTTAAGAGCAGACTTACCCAAAAAATTCAGCGGAATTGGAAATGCAGAGGTTTTGAAACATGTGCTTTTATCCAAACTAACTAACCGGCAGACGAGATCAAGATCCAGGATTGTTGGAAAGGAGCATTATGACGTCGGTAATGATCTTTATGAGGCGATGCTTGGAAGAACAACTGCCTATACCTGTGGTTATTGGAAAGGGCTTGAAGCGACGCCGAAGAATCTCGACGCTGCCCAGGAATCTAAGTTGGAACTTGTTTGTAAAAAGATTGGATTGAAAGAAGGAGACAAGGTTTTGGATATTGGGTGTGGTTGGGGTAGTTTTGCTGAATATGCAGCAAAAAGACATGGCGCAAAAGTGGTAGGGATTACAATTTCTAAAGAACAAGTGGAACTTGGCATGAAAAGATGTGAGGGCCTCCCGGTTGAACTCCGGCTGCAAGACTACAGGGATGTTGATGAAAAGTTTGATCATATTGTTTCTCTTGGCATGTTTGAACATGTTGGGCCACGGAATTACAGAGAATATATGAAAAAATCGAGGGACTGTTTGAAGGATGATGGTTTATTTCTTTTACATACTATTGGATCTAATACTTCCACGGCTAGAGGAGATCCATGGCTTGGAAAATATATTTTCCAAGGGGGTGTTTTACCTTCTATTCAGCAAATAGGAAAAGCCTCGGAAGGAGTTGTTACAATGGAAGACTGGCATAATTTCAGTACCGATTATGATAAAACCTTAATTGCATGGCAAGCTAATTTTGAGAATGCGTGGCCTGCCCTTAAAGCAACAGGAAAGTATGACGAGGCATTTAAGAGAAAATGGGATTATTATCTGAAAATGTGTGCCGGAACTTTTAGGGCTAGAACAAATCAATTGTGGCAGATTGTTTTCTCTAAAGACGGTGTTAACGGAGGATATGAAAGCTTTCGATAGTGAGCCTAACTTCATGGTGCTCGAATCTTTCCAGTCAGGCCTGAAAAAGCGGTAGCCATTTTTGGCAATTGGCTCCTAGAGTTAGCTGTTAATGGTCGCACTGGCGAATAAACTTGCCCGTTTAGCATGGGCTGTACTTTTAATGAAACAATCATCCGAAGTTAAAATGTAACCAGGATTTGCAAATGATGATAAAGATGACAAAACGGAATTAAAAACCTGTGGGACTAATTATTGGTAATCTGCAAAGACTCTAAATAGATTAGCGATTATTGCTTGCAATATCGAGGCGGACCATAGATTCGCCCTAACCTTGCAAACCCGTGGCCAGTTTAGTGAAAGTAATCGCCTGCATTGAGGAACCAGCAGTTATCAGGAAGCCCTTGTCCTTTTGGATAAAAAAGCAGCAAGGCTGACCTTGCTTTACCTACTGAAACCGTTAACCACGGCTATTGCCCTTGATTAGA
>DATBNI010000258.1:0-11368 GCA_036554425.1 Psychromonas sp. | reverse complement strand
ATCTCCAGCTTTAAATAAAATAGCACCAATACTTACAGTGATATTCTTCTCTTCGATAATTACTGAAGAGGCTACTTTCTCACAAATATATTCAGATCGTCTTCTAAGTTGATCTTCTCCTTTGAGATCATAAAGGATAATCGCAAACTCTTCGCCGCCGATCCGAAAAACTTTACCAGGAAATTCAATAATACTTTCTAGTAATTTACTCAGATTTATTAATGCGTTATCGCCTATGTCATGGCCTAGTTGATCATTAATTTTTTTAAAAAAATCAATGTCCAAAATAAGCATCCCATAGTTAAACGTTTTATCCCCCTCTAATATGTTAGCTATGTCATATTCGTATTCCCTACGATTACTTAATTGTGTTAATAAATCAGTTTTAGATAATCGATCTAGTTCATGTTCAGCAGTAGTGTCTATAACTACTCCGGTGAAACCTACAACCTCCCCTTTCTCCATCAAAGGTTCGTAAATTGCGTAGCAATAGTGCGGATGACCATCAAGTTTCACGAAGGAGGTATTAAATTTAATAGTTTCGCCAGTCAGAACTTTGTTGTAATGCTTCAAATTTCCATTAAAACCTTCTTGTCCAATAACTTCTGATATGTGTAATTCAACGGCTTCTTGTTGAGATATATTATGAATTTCTGAAAAAAATGGATTGATATAGGTGAACTTTAAATTTTTATCAGCAACGTAAAATAGAATGGGGCTGACTCGACTAATTGCTTAAAAGCTGTGACTCCATCTTTATCCATATGTAATCCTCGTTGATAGAAAAAGCTAACATCATTTAGATGGAAAAATTCCGTCTTTCCACAAGAAAGACGTACATCTATTATTTATGATGAAAATAAAAGCTACATGTTTTGATGCTATTTATCAAATGGTTATATTATTTAATAGGATTTATCTATTGTTGATAGGCAGAAAAATACTATATTTGCGGTGGAAACAGGGATTACAACGAGAACTGGAAAAAATATTGAATCTACACTTTAATGTAAAACTCAGGCTCTGCCATCCCAATACATTTTTTTATCTTGATAAATAAACCCCTTTATTCTTTTTTAACAAAAAGTAACACGCCGTCAAGGGCGGAAGACTAACGATGAAGGCTACGAAAAATGCATAAAGCGAAAGCCTGCAAACCAACAGACTCATTTATGCCCTTGCATCTCGTCTGTTTAAAAAAAAGCTACTCCCTGGCATTGATTTCGCTCTTTTTTTGGTGGTCGCACAGACATCATTCACTTCCATGTACTCCTTGTAAACGCCATTTGCCAAACTAACACCGGCCAAACTGATTGACATTAACGGGAAGCTCTGGCTTTCACCCTGGCGGTTAACAGACTGGATACACTTGGTTCCTGCATCTTCGCTGGAATAAAATTGAATAACACCTTGATCGAACCGTAGAATGATTTTTTCAGCCACTGTTTGAGTCAGGTCAGATGGCACAATCAGAACAAAGTCGTCCCCTCCTATATGGCCGACAAAGGCATCCTTGATATTTAACTCATCGACAACATCTTGAAAAACCTGGCAGGTAAACTTGATGACATCATCCCCCAAAGCAAAGCCATATTTATCATTGAATGCTTTGAAATTGTCCAAATCAGAATAAATCACGGCCAAATTTTCTTGGTTATCCAATGCACTTTTAATCTGTTTTGCAACACTGTTATTACCAGGAAGACCAGTATTGGGATTGGAATCGAGTGCTGTGTTGTATAGTCTTTTCAGTTCCTGCATGGCTTCCCGAAGTTTTAAATGATTTTTCACCCTGGCTTTAACGATCGCCGGACTAATCGGCTTGGTAATGTAATCCACCGCACCGACTTCTAACCCCTTTGTTTCATCCCCAATATCGCTCATTGCCGATATGAAGATAACAGGAATATCGCAGGTGATGGGGTTAGATTTCAATTTCCGGCATACTTCAAAGCCATCCATTTCCGGCATTACAATATCCAGTAAAATAATATCAGGGGCCATATTTTGAGCTAATTCAAGGGCTTTTTCACCATTAGTCGCGAAAAATATTTTATATTCCGGCTTCAGCAGGTCGATTAAGACTTTAATATTGTCTATAACATCATCGACAATTAATACTTTTTGTTTTATTTTCTCAGGCATCATTACACCTTAAATAGAAAGATGTACTGCACAGCTCTTTCAATTTCAGGGCTGCTGCTTCAAATTGTAAATCATTTACCAGATCCTCAATTTCCTCCAAGCTCTGTTGATGGTCAGGACCTATTACAGTCGCTAATTTTTTAATATTGTCGATGGCATCAAAGTCATTGTCCCGCAGGCTGGATGCCAATGAATCAAGGACAACGCTCAGAAGAGAAATATCAACAGGACATGACGCCAGGTTAGCGTCCCCTCTCTTTCCAACCCTTTTCTTGCGCCCAAGCAAAAGGGTAATGGCATGGGTTGTGAGTTTAGTTTCTTCCTCAAGCTTGTTCAGCAATCCATTGATTTCAGATTGCCTGTCCTGCTTAATTACCTGTTCCAATTCGCCTGTTAATGAAAATAGTGCTGTCGCCCCTATATTGCCACTGACGCCTTTATAGGTATGGGCAAGAGCTGCTGCTTTTTGGATCTCATTGCCTTCTAAGGCACTTCTTATCTGCTGAACTGTTTGAGAATGCATCTCCACAAAAGTCAGAAGTAATGATTTGTAAAGCTTTTTATTTCCCCCTACCCGCTGCAGTCCGGTCACAATATCAATTCCACTGATCTCTGCCGGGATGTGAGTGTCATTTTTTTCAGGGGCGGCAGTCATTTCAGCTTTTTTCCTGTCGCCAGGCTTAATCCACCTGCTGAGAACCTCAAACAATTTTCTTGTATCAATTGGTTTGGTGACATAATCATTCATTCCTGCTGCAAGACATCTTTCTTTATCGCCTTCCATCGCATGGGCTGTCATGGCGATGATGGGTAAAACGGCAGAGCCGCTGGCAGGCTTGACATCAGCCCGCGCGTTTTCCCATCTGCGAATTTTTTGAGTGGCTTCATAGCCATCCATTTCCGGCATTTGAACATCCATAAGCACCGCGTCGAATGTCTTGCTTTTCACAGAGTTCACCGCTTCTCTCCCATTGGTTGCTTGCACAACTATCAATCCCGCATTTTCCAGAAATTCTCTGGCCACCTGCCGGTTAATTTCATTGTCATCAACAAGCAATATTTTTGCCCCCCCAATTGCATCCAAGCTTGCAGAGTCTACTTTCATTTTTCTCTTTTGGTTTTTATTGAACTCATCCCTGTAACCAAAGACAGTCAGTATAGTATCAAGCAAAATTGAGCGGTTAAGAGGTTTTGACACAAAGGAATCAAAGCCAACCTCTTTCGACTTTTGGCCGAGCAAACCATCCCTATCGGAGGCAGACATTAACACCATTGGCATTTTGGGAATCGCCGGATTTTCTTTTATCTTTTTAGCTGTTTCAATGCCATCCATTCCACCCATCTGCCAGTCAATGATAGCCAGGTCGACAGCGTTATTTCCAAGCGCATTTTCCAGTACCGATAGCGCCTTTTCTCCAGACTCTGCAGCCGTAACATTGAATTTCAGCTGAATCAGCATCTTTTCTATTACCTTTCGAGTAACGGGATTATCGTCAACCACCAGGGCATGCAGGCCTGTCAGCGCTGCAGGCAGCAGCAAACTGTTATCTTCAGCAGCTTGACTGACGCCAAACTCAAGTTCAAAAGAAAAAACACTTCCTTTTCCCTGTTCACTTTCAAGCCAGATCCTGCCATTCATTTTCTCAACCAATCGTTTGCAAATCGACAGGCCTAAACCTGTTCCGCCGTGTTTTCTTGATGTCGAACCATCCACCTGAGCAAAGGGCTCAAACAGGACAGTCATCCTGTCTTTTGGAATCCCGAGACCTGTATCAGCGATTGAAAAAAGCAATCTCACCCGTTTGTCATCCTTTTCCAGGCAGGAAGCACAAATCGTAATATCACCCTGGTCGGTAAATTTGATCGCATTGTTAATCAAATTGGTGAATATTTGACCTGTTCGTAGAGGATCACCGGTAAGATGCCAGGGCACATCAGGATCAATGGAGGTAATCAACTCAATTCCTTTTTCGGCCAGACTGAAATAAAAGGTATTGGAGATATTATCCAGAACATCAAGCAAAGAAAACTCAACATTTTCCAGATCGAGTTTCCCTGCCTCGATTTTTGAAAAATCGAGAATACCGTTAATTATTCCCAATAAAGAATTTCCAGAAGAATGAATTTTCGAACAATAATCCCTCAAGTTGGGTGCCATATCCTGATTAAGGGCGAGCTCAGATAAGCCAATAATGGCATTCATGGGGGTGCGAATTTCATGACTCATATTGGCCAAAAACTCACTTTTGGCCATATTGGCTTTCTGGATAGCCCGGTTCATACTTGTCAATCTGCGATTCCAGTAGAAAATACCAAGCAGAACCGCAAGAAAGATCGCCAGTATTTTCCAAAGCAGGGTGTAATCGAAGGTTTTTTCAAAGACGATGGAAACCCACTTATTATAGATATTTTGTCTTTCTGCGTCAGTTAAAGACTCAACCGCTTTCTGCATAATAGAATATAACATCGGGTCATCATTGCGCACCGCCACAGCCAAATCATTATTCACATCAAACTTGCCTGCGATCTTAATGTCTGTGATTCTTGATTGTTGAATTTTATAGCGGATCGCTGCCAGGGAAAATAGAAAGCCATAGGCCTCGCCCGAACGAACTTTTTCAATCCCCTCTTCGACAGAGGAAACTTCATCAATAATGATACCAGGATACTTTTTCTTCAGTTTGTTTATATAGGCAAAGTCTTTAATACCCGTAAATTTTCTATTTAAAATTTTATTTATATCATCGATGAATAACTCGTCGGACCTGGTGGCAATAACAATGGGGGTCTGGAGGTAGGGCTCAGTAAAGTTGAGATATTCTTTTCTCTGTGTTGTTTCCTGCACCAGAGATAGAATGTCACACTGACGCCGTTTCGAAATACTCAGGGTCTCGCTGAAATTTTTTGTCGGCACCAACTTGATACTTTTACCTATCCTCTGACTGATGATATTCATAAATTCAGCCGCCATACCCTCGTGGATGCCAGCCTTGCTGATTGACTCAAATGGCATCCAGTTTGGATTGGCACACATCAGAATCTCATCCCTATTTTCGAGGTAATGCTGTTCAGCCGAGGAGAGCAAAAGTTTAGTTTCTTTCGAACCTATTGCCTTCAAGTCTGCACTAAGCCAGCGATTTGTTATTATAGCCAAGTGCTCATCACTGATGCCATCCAGCCCTTTTTGCAGGATATTGTATAATAGGCTTTTGTCAGTCCTAACACCGAAACGCAAATCTTCTTTTCCCACGCTTTCCAGCTCAAACTCTCCGGCAACCCGGATATTGCTGAGACCATATTTGCGAACTTGATAATTAATGACAGACAGATTTTGAATTAATGCGTCAATTTTTCCATAGGCCAAGGCCTTAGATTGATCTTCATTATTCTCAAAGCCGATAATTTCCATTCCACCCATTTCGCGAAGTTCTTTTTCATAAAAGATACCCTGCTGAATGCCCACCTTTTTCCCTTTGAGACTTTTCAAGCCTTGAAAATTTTTAAAGTCCTCTCTGGTAAAGATAACCACGGGGATCTCATAGTAAGGTGTGGTAAAAAGGGTAAATGATTCCCGTTCCTTTTTATAAGAAATGTCCGCTATGATATCGACCTCTTTTTTCTTGAATTTATTAAGGTTATTGCCCCAATAATCTACTTTTCGGACAAATTCAAGGCCGGTTTTTTTAGAAACGAGCAGTAGCAGATCCTTGACAAAACCCTTTACCTCACCGTTCTCTACATAGGAGAATGGGGCATAATCACTTATCAGGGCGATTGAAGCTGTCGGATGGATTTTAAGATAGTTCTGTTCCTGTTCGGTTAATTCTATACGCTTAGTTTCCGTGGTTGATTGCATAGTAAGCCATTTCTTTTTCAGCTGATATTTCTCTTGAAATGTCAGCGACTTCAAAGCCTTATCCAAGGAGCTTGCCAGCAGTGTCCAATCTTTTCGAACGCCGATACGATTATAAAAGTTTTCTCCCCCCGGAATATTAGTTTCTCCGGAAATAGTGAGGTTGGGGATGTTGTACTCCAGAATCAGATGCTGCATCACGGCCCCAATATCGATGGTGGCGTCCGCAGTCCCAAATGCGACATCTTTCAGCGCGTCAACACTGGTATCTACAAGGTGAAGCTTTATTGCCGGGAAATTTTTTTCTAATAGATCTTGATACCAAAAACCTTTTACAATAGACACTGTGTGACCTTCCAGTTCCTTGAGATTTTTAAAGGGCGTATTGGTTTTGCTGACAATATTAAGGGGATTTTTAATGGTAGGCAGGGTAAAAACCGCAAATTCTTTGCGAGCCTCGGTTTCCACCATATTTCCTATGATATCTATATCTTTGTTCTTCAGCATTCCCATAAACTCATCCCAGTTGGGGCCGCTGATATATTCGATTTTGATGCCAAGCTTTTTTGCCAGAATATTCATTAAATCTATGGTGAATCCCTGGGGTTTCCCATCACGATAGAAATTAAACGGAATCCAGTTCTGTTCATTGTGGGCACGGATAATAGGATGATCATCAAGGAAGGAACGTTCTTCAACGGTCAATGACAAATTATCTCTGTCAGCTTCGGGCACTAGCTGACTGGCTGTTATCGGCGATTGTATTCCGGTAGAAGTCTGCGCGGCCTGCAACCTTGAGGGGTAAAAACAGATGCTAACGAGCAGGAACAGAAATACCACCCACAGATTTACTTTCTCTTTCATTTTTGTCCCTTATAAATTCTTTGCAATGATTCAAATGCATAGATCAGTAGGTGGTAGTCTGAAAACAACATTCTTCTATTTATTTTCTGAAGAGTTCTATTCTCCAAGCTTTTGTTTTCCGGAAGAAATACCATAAGCTACCATATCAGAGTTTGGAAATGATTTTTGTAAAAGACGTGCTCATAAAGATAATCGGGATGTGGATCGTCCATATATGTCCCATCTTTTTATTTTTATCTTTTTTCACTCATTCTGCTTTTGCTACTGACGCGGGTTGGTAGGCTTTTGCTTGTAAGCTGATGGTTTTTATTCTTCGAGGGAGTTCCGCCCTGAGGGCGTGTAAATGATGGGAAAGAGGGCACCTGCTCGGCATAGTAATGTAGGTAGCCGCATCGGTTATTCGTAAGCCTTCGCTTGTGAGCGTTTGTTGTAACTTTAATTGTTGGAGTTCCGCCCTTGACGGCGTGTTACTAACGACGAAAGCTACAAAAAATGCCTCAAGCGAAAGCCTGCAAACCAATCAAATCAGCTAGGTTAAAAATTCATTAAGATAATGACGAGGTATTTTCTTTGGCTGTTGAGAGAGCATGACTCTCTCGAACTGCGAAACTGCGTTTCGGTTTCTCATCGTCTACACGCCGTCAAGGGCGGAAGACCAACAATAAAAGTTAAACCAAAAATTACAAGCGAAAGCCTACAAACCAAGCTATTCGTATTCGGCTAGGTATTTAACCTACAGCAATTTATATTGCCCGTTATCAATCCCATCAATTGTCCAGTCACCAATCCGGTAACGAATCAAACGCAGGGTTGGAAAGCCAATATGGGCTGTCATACGTCTTACCTGACGGTTACGCCCTTCGGTGATAGTAATGCTTAACCAGGTAGTCGGAATACTAAGCCGTTCACGTATGGGGGGATTGCGCGACCAAATATCGGGTTGATCCATAATTACAATATCAGCAGGCTGGGTTAAACCATCTTTAAGATCAACACCATCACGGAGTTTCTGCAGATCCGTTTCAGTCGGTCTTCCCTCGACCTGCACCCAATAAGTTTTACTGGTTTTAGCGCCCGGTTCGGTGATCTTTGCCTGCAGCTTGCCATCATTGGTTAATAACAATAATCCCTCACTGTCACGGTCCAAGCGCCCCGCAGCGTAGACCTCAGGGATATCAATATAGTCCTTTAATGTTTGCCTATTATCCTGATCGGTAAACTGACTTAATACATCAAAGGGTTTGTTAAATAAAAGTATTTTACGCGAGGCATCGCTAACGGGCACCAGCCTTTCTTTATTTATTTTGTTTTTGTCTGCGGGGCTCATTGTCGCGTTGCCGGTTTTCATTTTCGAAAACCAGATTGATTTGTTATTGGACTTTTTAGCTTTGACCACGAAAACACCTTGAAAATAAATAAAAATAAATTGTAACAGAAGATGTTGTTGATAGACAAAACAAGCGAAGCTGTATTGCCCTGTATAATCCATTGATAAAGTGAATATTGGTGCCTACAAAGTTAAAATAAAGAGGTGGTTGTTGGACTATTGAACAATTTTCGTTATTATGATGCACTAAAATATCACCAAGTAACAAATCCACAACATTGTTACCCGTGCGTTATAACTATTAAATCTGCTTTACGGTCCATTGTTTTGGTAGATAACTAGCCTATAAACATCATAAAACTTGTTAAAGGAATAAATATGACAGATAAATCTGCAAAGATCATCTACACACAGACAGATGAAGCCCCCGCACTTGCAACCTATTCTCTACTCCCCATTGTTAGTGTATTTACACAGGCTGCGGATATAAAAGTTGAAACGCGTGATATCTCTTTAGCTGCTCGTATTCTGGCTACTTTTCCTGATAATTTAAGTGAAGAACAAAAACAGGCCGATGCATTAAGCGAATTGGGAGAGCTTGCTAAAACACCGCAGGCCAATATTATTAAATTACCCAATGTGAGTGCTTCAATTCCGCAGCTTCATGCGGCCATTAAAGAATTACAAGCACATGGTTTTGATATTCCAAACTACCCTGAAAATCCGCAAACAGAAGCAGAAAAAGAAGCAAAATCCCGTTATGCAAAAGTACTAGGCAGTGCTGTTAATCCAGTTTTACGTGAAGGTAACTCAGACCGCCGTGTTGCTGATGCCGTTAAACAGTATGCGCAGGATCACCCGCACCGCATGGGGGCTTGGTCTAAAGATTCAAAATCACATGTTGCCGATATGCCCGAAGGTGATTTTTATGGCAGCGAACAGTCGGTTGTATTAAGCCAGGATGATGATGTCAAAATTGAATTTACTGCGGCTTCGGGTGCAGTCACAGTATTAAAAGCATCAACGCCGGTATTAAAAGGTGAAGTCATTGATGCATCCGTAATGAGTTGTTCCGCGTTACGTGACTTTTACGAAGCACAAATGCAGGATGCTAAAGAGAATAACATTATGCTTTCTCTGCATCTTAAAGCGACCATGATGAAAGTATCGGATCCGGTTATGTTTGGTCATGCGGTGACTGTTTACTTTAAAGACGTGTTTGCTAAGCACGCGGCCTTATTTGCTGAGTTGGGTGTGGATCCGCGTAACGGTCTGGGTGATGTTTATGCCAAAATAGCCAATTTACCGGCAGCACAAAAAGAACAGATAGAAGCTGATATCCAAGCGGCTTATGCAACACGTCCTGCCCTTGCAATGGTTGATTCAGATAAAGGGATCACTAACTTACATGTACCAAGTGATGTGATTATTGATGCTTCTATGCCGGCTGCAATCCGTACTTCAGGTTGCATGTGGGGCTTAGACGGAAAACTCCATGATACTAAAGCGATGATTCCGGATCGTTGTTATTCAGGTATTTACCAGGAGACTATCTCTTTCTGTCGTGAACACGGTGCCTTTGACCCCGCGACTATGGGTAATGTATCAAACGTGGGTTTAATGGCTCAAAAAGCGGAAGAGTACGGCTCACACGATAAAACATTTATCATTAAAGAAGCCGGTAAGGTTAAAGTGATTGATCAAGCCGGCAATACCTTAATGGAACATGCCGTTGAAGAAGGCGATATATGGCGCATGTGCCAGGCTAAAGACATTCCAATTCAAGATTGGGTGCGTCTGGCGGTCAGTCGTGCCAGAGCAACCGGGCAACCGGCCATTTTCTGGTTAGATGAAAAACGTGCTCACGATGCGAACCTGATCACTAAAGTGAATCATTACTTAAAAGATCACGATACTGCTGGTTTGGATATCCGCATTTTATCGCCTGTTGAAGCGATTAAATTAACCCTGCAGCGTGTTTCAGAAGGTAAAAATACTATCTCTGTAACAGGCAATGTATTACGTGATTACCTGACCGATCTGTTTCCAATTTTAGAGCTTGGCACCAGTGCGAAAATGCTTTCAATTGTTCCTCTGCTTGCCGGTGGCGGTTTATTTGAAACGGGCGCTGGAGGGAGTGCACCTAAGCACGTTCAACAGTTTATTGAAGAAGGACATTTACGTTGGGATTCCTTAGGTGAATTCTTGGCACTGGCTGTTTCTATTGAAGATATTGCCCAAAAAACAGGTAATAAGAAAGCGGCCATTCTTGCTGAAGCATTGCATGCTGCTAACGGAAAATTCTTAAAAGAAGATAAGTCACCATCACGTAAAGTCAAGGAAATTGATAACCGTGGCAGCCATTTTTACCTTGCTATGTATTGGGCGGAGGCGCTTGCCGCACAATCTAAAGATACTGAGCTGCAGGCGAGATTTGCACCTCTTGCTAAAACACTTGCCGACAACGAAGAAAAGATCCTGGCAGAGTTAAATGCAGCTCAGGGCGCGCCGGTCGATTTAGGCGGTTACTTCCATACAGATCCCGTGAAAACGGCAGCGGCAATGCGTCCAAGCAAAACCTTAAATGATGCACTGGCAGCGCTTTAATTTTAGCGTTCCGCTCGCGAGGGACTGTCTTTAATTAAATATTTAGGGAGAGCTAGCCCTGAGTAAGTTGACATTCTTTCCATTCTAAAACGCCCGGTGCACTGCATCGGGCGTTTTTTTATGTCCATGAGAGCGTTCAGTATTGTAAATTTGGATAGGTTTTTTGGCCCTTTTTGTGGCTGCTTTATCTCTGCAGGGCGATTAATAATATCAATTCCATTTTAAATATCCCATTCAGTTGTTCTGCTAGGGCAGTCTAGTCACTATCATACCCAGGCGTCATATATAATTTTGCATAAAAAGGCTGGCTGTTCCCATTTTCACCCGCAGATCAAGATACAATCTTCGAAATAGGCGACGAGGTCGTGATTCTAACCGATGGCAGCCGCAGGAAGAACCGGTGGATCTGCCCTTAAATAAAAAATAGTTGGTTGTGAAATAAGAGTTGATCCGCCTATGTGGATACCAGGGGGATGTTTTGGTCTTTATATGGAGTTTAACAGGAATGAAACCAAGCTGGCGGAGCCTTTCATTGTGCTAGTATGGATTTAGTCATTGTCACACTCTGCAAA